>CALATR010001036.1 GCA_937891875.1 uncultured Pseudomonadota bacterium
CCCCGAACGACGGCAGCGCGGACGGCGAGCCGCTGGTGCTGTCGGTCGACATCGACAACACCGCCCCCGTCGCCACCTCGGTCGGCCTGGCGCCGAGCGACCCGGGCGCGGGCGACACCCTCACCGCGACCCCGGTGGGCACCGACCAGGACGGCGATCCCCTCACCTGGAGCTTCCGCTGGAGCGTCAGCGGCGTGGACCAGGGCGAGGACGGCGCGGCCCTGGCCGGCGCGTTCGCCAAGGGCGACACGGTGCAGGTCTTCGCCACCCCCAACGACGGCTACGTCGACGGCGACCCGGTCGGCTCGGCGGTCATCACGGTGGTCAACACGCCGCCCCAGGTCGCGAGCGCCCAGATCTCGCCGACCGAGCTCTTCGCCGACAGCACGCCCTCCTGCACGTCCACCGGGTACGCCGACATCGACGGGGATCCCGACCAGAGCACGGTCGTCTGGGAGGTGAACGGCACGGCGGTCGACACCGGCCCCGACCTGGGCGTGGCCATCTCCCGCGGCGATCGCGTGACCTGCGTGCTCACGCCCTACGACGGCGAGGCCGAGGGCGCAGTGGTCCGCTCCGACACGCTGACCGTGCAGAACAGCGCGCCGACCCTGGCCAGCGCGACCCTCACCCCAAGGGGCCCGCGCGAGGGCGACGTGGTCTCGGTGAGCCTCGGAGCGACCGCGGATCCCGACGGCGACACGGTCCGCCTGGAGTACGCCTGGACGGTGAACGGGACGGCGGCCGGCAGCGGTCCGACCCTGACCAGCGCGGCGTTCGACAAGGGCGACACCATCGGCTGCACGGTCACCCCGACCGACGGGGATCTCGATGGAACGCCCGTGGTCGCGGCGTCGATCACCGCCCTCAACACCCCGCCGATGATCGCGTCCTCGTCGATCTCATCGACCGGTCCACGCACGAACGACACCCTCACCGCGAGCGCGGCCACGACCGATGCCGACGGCGACTCGGTCACCCTCACCTACACCTGGACCGTGGACGGCAAGGCGGTCTCGCCGACCGGGCCGAGCCTGTCCGGCGTCGACTGGTTCGACAAGGGCCAGACCGTCGAGGTCACCATCACCCCGGACGACGGCGAGGACACCGGCAGCGGCGCCGTACACACCGCCGAGGTGGAGAACACGCCGCCCACGCGACCGGGGATCGCGCTGCCCCCCGGGGTCGAGCCCGGCAAGGCCATCCAGTGCCGCATCGTCTCTGCGAGCACGGACGCCGACAGCGACCGGGTGACCTACGACTTCTCCTGGACCCGCAACGGCAGCGCGTTCACCGGCACGACGACGACGTCCTACGCCGGCGACACCGTGCCCTCCTCCGCGACCACCGCCGGAGACACGTTCGTCTGCACCGTGACCCCCGACGACGGCGACGATGACGGCCCCGCCGCGACCCTCACCGCCAACGTGGGCGGCCCGGGCGACTTCAGGGCCACGGCGGTCAAGGACTGCAAGACCCTCAAGGCGGTCGCCTCCAGCAAGCCCGACGGCGTCTACTGGATCGACCCCGACGGCGACACCGACCACAGCGACGCGTTCCAGGCATACTGCGACCAGACGACCGCCGGCGGCGGCTGGACCCTGACCTGGTACGTCGACGGGGCGCACTTCGACGCCTACATCGCGAACAACGCCACCGCGACCTCGACCGCCCCCACCAAGCTGAACGGACAGGGCGACGTCTGGAACGCCGAGGCGAGCATGAGCTACGGCGAGACCCTGTTCGGGTGCACGACCCAGGGCGACGCCGCCAAGCACTTCTGGCGATACGCTTCGAAGGACCCGCACATCTGGGTCGCCAACACGACCACGAACTACAGCTACCAGAACTCGTACAGCTCGACGGCCAGCAGCACCACCGGTGGACAGTGCGTGGCTGCGCACAAGGTGATCTCCGGCGCCACCTTCGGCTTCATGGTGATCGAGTCGGGCAGCAGCTGCGGCTCGTGCACCGGGATGTTGTGGGGGATGTACCACTACACCGGGTCGCGGACGGGCTGTAACAGCACCAGCACCACGTACGGGTCGCACACGAGCCCGTGGCGGTCGACCCAGACCATCGACTACCCGATCTGCGCGGGCTCCCAGACCACCAACGGCAAGTTCTGGATCGGGGTGCGGTAGCTGCTCAGACTGCAGCTTCTCCCAGGATCTCCACCATGCGGGCCCACGCCGCGGCGAGCTCGTCCGGGGAGATCTGCAGTGCTGGGTCAGCCACGTACACCTCGGTGACGAAGGTGTCGGGGAGCAGCCCCGGCCGGGCGCCACCGAGCGGCTGGATCTGGAGCTCCTCCTTGACCTGGTCCCGGGCGGTGTTCACGGCCTTGGCGGACCACGGTCCGTGCACGTGGAACATGTTCGTGTGCGGGGGGTCGGGGAGCACGCGCAGGCCGGGGACGTCGGCGAGCACTGCCGCGAGCTCCTTCGCGTGGGCGACCCGGGCAGGCATCGCCGCGATCGCCGCGTCGAGCCGAGCCGCAGCCGAGGCCACCATCGGGACCTGCGACCACAGGGTGCCTCCGGCGCGCCGCTGCCACACCGCAGCCTCGGCGATGAAGTCGGCGCTGCCGAGCAGCATGGCCCCGGACAGCGCCCCGACCCCCTTGTAGAAGGAGACGTAGGCCGAGTCGAAGCCCGCGCAGATCTCGGCGTAGGGACGGCCATACGCGGGTGCACACCCCCACAGTCGGGCGCCGTCCAGGTGCAGCGGGATCTGGCGCGCGGCCGCCCGCTCCTTGAGTGCCTCGAGCTGCTCCCAGGTGGGGAGCTGGCCGCCGCGCTCACGGATGGGGAGCTCGACCAGCACCGCGGCGAGGGGCTCGACCACGGCATCGAGGTGCTCCGCGAGCATCGGACGGTCCGCCGGCCCGACCAGGGTGACGTCGAGGCCGTACAGCCTGGCGTAGGCGCGCTCCTCGTGCAGCTCGAGGTGGCTGGTCGGGTGCATGCCCACGTGATCGCGACCCGCACGCTCGGCGTGCACCTTCAGCGCCACGTTCTGGGCCATCACCCCGCTGACGAAGAAGCGGCCGGCCTCGTAGCCGAGCAGCCCGGCCACCCTGTCCTGCAGGCGCTCCAGCACGTCGCCCGTGCCGTACAGGTCGAAGCCGACGTCGTGCTCCCGACACCAGGCGGCCGCCTCGTCCAGGAGATCGGCCGGCTTCCTCGGTCCAGCGCCGTGCAGGTACTTCATGCCCGCCTCCTACCGCTCGTCCGCGCCGACGTCGGGCGTCGCGTCCCGCACCTCGCGATCCATGTCCTCGTCGACCCCGTGGGCAGGCGCCCCCGCGTCGATGGCTGCCGCTCCCGCC
>CALATR010001037.1 GCA_937891875.1 uncultured Pseudomonadota bacterium
GACCCGTGCGCTCGCTTGCCGCGGTCAACGCCCTACGTGACGAGGTCGAAGCCATCGTGGCCCGGACCACCATCCCGTCGGTCTCCCTGAACGTGATCGTCTCGGGGTGGGAGGCCTTCCACCACACGGCGGGGCTCGCGCGGACCGATCCGCCGCGGCCGGCCCGGGAGGATCAGCCCTACGATCTGGCGTCGCTGACGAAGGCGCTCGCCGGGAGCACCGTCACGGCCTCGCTCATCGAGGAGGGACGCCTCTCGCTCGACCTCTCGGTCCACGAGATCCTGCCCGAGGTCGATCCCCGGGTCACCCTGGCCCACCTGCTGACCCACTCCGGCGGACTACCCAAGTGGAACGCCTTCTATGCCGAGCCCGACACCGCGTGGGGCCTGGAGGAGACCCGCCGCCGCATCCTCATGGCGGCCCGCCACACGGACCTCGAGCGCGAGCCCGGCAGCGCCCACGTCTACACCGACGTCGGCTTCCTGCTCCTGCTCGCCGTCATCGAGGAGGTCACCGGCCAGCACTTCGACCAGGCCTTCCACGAGCGCGTCCTGGTGCCCGCGGGCGAGCACGAGCTGCGCTGGGGCTGGCCCGGGGCCGCTGCCACCGAGAAGTGCGCCTACCGCGGCTTCGTCGTCGAGGGCACCGTGCACGACCTCAACTGCGCTGCGCTCGGCGGGATCAGCACCCACGCCGGCCTCTTCGCCCCTGCCCGCGCCGTGTCCCGCCTGGCCTGGCAGCTCCTGCGCGCGGTGAAGGACCCCGACAGCTCCGCCCTGCCTGGCCGCACCCTGGGCCAGCTGTGGACGCTGCGCGGGGCCGGCAGCCACGTCGGAGGCTGGGACACGCCCACCCGCGGCGGCTACACCTCCACCGGCCGCTGCTTCCCCGACGACAGCGTCGGCCACCTCGGATACACCGGCACCAGCCTGTGGATCGTCCCCTCGCGGGACACGGTGGTGACCTTGCTGACCAACCGCGTGCACCCGACCGACACCCTCGACGCGATCCGCGCCGCCCGGCCGAGGATCCACGACGCCGTGGCCGAGGCGCTCGGCTGGGAGCCCGTGTGATCGCCGCACTGGGTCTGCTGGCCGCGCTGTGCTGTGGGCCGGCCCTCGCCGAGGACGCCGAGCCCGACGCGCCTGCCATCGAGCCGACCACCCGCCGCAAGGTGGTCGACTGGGCCACGCCGGCGGGTCCGTGGGAGCTGTCGGTCGCCTACCGGGGGAGCGGCTGGACCCTGCTGCATCCCGGCCTCGCGACCCGGGTGGAGCTGCCCTTCGCCCTGCGGGACATGCGGGTCGAGAATGCTCGGCGCAAGCTCGGTTTCCGCCACCGCACCCGGACGTTCCAGGCCGGCCTGGACCTGGGCGCGGACGTGCACGTCAACAACAACACCTTCGTCGCGCTGCAGGGCGTCGTCGGCACGCGCGTGACCCGCACCCGCGGCTTCACGACGGGCTGGTCCCTGTCGACCGGGGTGCAGCGCGCGGTGCTGAACCACCCATCCTGGCGGATCAAGGACGACGGCAGCGTCGGCCGGGTCTGGCTGCGAGGCCAGTGGAGCCACGTCATGTCCGTCGGCTACGAGCTGGGCTGGGACAGCCAGCGCCGGCGGGAGACCCGGCTCCGCCTCGGCAGGACCGAGCGCCCTGCCCTGCCCGCCCCGGTCCAGTGGTTCGTGCGCCCCACCCTCACCCTCATCTCCCCCTGGATGGACGTGCCACTCACCCCCGCCGTGCACGTCGACATCGGCGTCCGCGCCGGGCTGCCCGCGTGGCGCCAGGTCACCGGAGGCGCCCGATGAGGCCGCTCACCACCGCGCTACTGCTGCTCGCCGCCGCCTGCTCCCCAGGGATCACCCGCCACTTCTACGTGCACACCGACGACGGCGCCGAGCTCAAGGTCCTGCTCGAGGGAAACCTCGACAGCGGGGTCATCCTGCTCCTGCTCCACGGCGGTCCCGTCGGCAGCGCCCACGTCTACAACTCGGGGAGCTACGCCGAGGAGCTCGAGGCCCGCTACGCCGTCGCCTACCTCGACCAGCGCGGCCAGGGCGCATCCCAGGGCCGCATCGACAGCCGCGAGTACACGCTGCAGCGCGCGGCGGACGACGTCGACACCGTGGTGGACGTGCTGCGTGGTCGCTATGGCGAGGACGTCGACATCTACCTGCTCGGCCACTCCTGGGGCGGCATGCTGGGCACCCTCGCCCTGCTCGACACCGACGCGAGCGACGACATCACCGGCTGGGCCGAGACCGCTGGCTGCCACGACTCCCTGCTCGAGCCCCGCTACGTCGTCAGTCGCATGACCGAGGTGGGCGAGGCCGAGGTCGCCGCCGGCCGGGAAGAGGCGCGCTGGGGCACCATCCTGAGCTTCGTGCAGGCCTTCGACCCCGAGGCCACCGTCTTCGACGACGAGGACCTCTACTACCTCAACCAGTACGGCTACGAGGCGGAGAGCCTGCTGGACGTCATCACCTGGGAGGACCCGATCGCGGCCGACCGCTTCGCCGGGCTCCGCGATCCCCAGCGCGACGGCGTGGCCTGGTGGACCGCCTCCCGCGAGCTCGACGTGCTCTACGACGAGGCTTCCACCTCCGGTTTCACCGATCGCCTCGGTGAGATCGACGTGCCGGGCCTCTACCTGTACGCGAGCTACGACTTCGTCTGCCCGGCGCAGCTGGGCCGGGACGCGGTCGCCGTGAACCCCCACGGCGAGAGCCGCTACGTCGAGCTGGAGCACAGCGGGCACTCGCTGATGTCGAACGAGCCCGCGGCGTACGTGGCAGCCGTGGAGGAGTTCGTCGAGGACACGCGGGGGCGGCGGTAGGCGGGGCCAGCCTCCGGGGAAGGGCGGATCCGCTGGGCGAGAGGTCAAGGGCGGCCTCCGACGCAGAGACCCAGAGACGCAGAGATCTGCGCGGAGGTTGGAGTGGCGGGCCCGGGAAGAGCCTTGCTCCCGTCTCGTTGAATGGGCCTTGTACGCCTGTTCCTGCCATCCACCATGCCTCTCCGCTGGAGCGCCTTTCATGCTCCAACCGAGAGGACCATTCCCCGCCCGGAACAGGCCTCCAAGTCCAACACAACCAGCACGGGAAGCCCGACTCCGACCCGACCCACGCCTCCCCTCGTCGGGTAGACCGGGGGATTGCTCCCCCGGCCCCCCTGCAGATCCGGACGTGCGGAACTCCCGCATCCGGCTCCTCGCATC
>CALATR010001038.1 GCA_937891875.1 uncultured Pseudomonadota bacterium
CGACGCCAGGTCGTGAGAATACGCCTTGCCCGTCGTTGATCAGCAGCTGCGCCTCATCGGAGCCCGCGCCCGCCCACCAGTGCTGGATCTCGCCGGTCAGCAGGTCGATGTCGCCGTCATTGTCGACGTCGCGGCAGCTGGTGGCCCCGCTGTTGCCCCCGTTGCGCCACGGCTCGCGGGCGCGAGGGGCGCTCCAGTTGATCGACGTGCACGCAATCTGCGGCGGGGGCGTCGTGGCGCAGCTGGCCCCGCCGGGATTGGCCTGGCACCAGCAGCGGAAGAACTGGTTGTCGCTGTAGTCCTGGTTGTCGTCGTACGCGTAGCCGGAGCCGACCGAGTCGTTGTCGAAGGAGCCGGCCTCGTTGACCCACAGGTGGTTGGGCGCGCGGCCGTAGCTGGCGGCGAGGAGCTCGGGCCAGCCGTCCCCGTTGAGGTCACAGGCGTTGGCCGACCAGGCGTTCGTGTGCGCGACGCCGTCGTTGAGGTCGCCCCAGTCGCCCCAGTCCGCCGTGATCAGGCCGAAGTCGGCGGTCGCGTCGACGAAGCGCCCGGTGCCGTCGCCCTTGTAGAGCCGATCCTGCGCCGGGACCGAGCCGATGGAGTTGCGCGGGACCCACAGGTCCAGGTTGCCATCCAGGTCGACGTCCACGAACGTGGCGCCTGCGGGGGCGTCCTGGTCGAGGCGCCAGGGGGCGTCCTCGGGGCCGAACACGAAGGTGCCGTCGCCCTGGTTGATCATCAGCTCGCTGGTGTCCTCGCTGGTCGCGCCGTCGACGTCGTTGACCGCGGTGAAGACGTCGAGATCGCCGTCGTTGTCCACGTCGCCGAAGGCCACCACCGAGCCCGCGCGGCCGACGCCGGCGGCACCGTCGCGAGTCTGGCGGATGCCGGAGGACTCGGTCACGTCGACGAAGCCACGCCCCTGGTCGTTGCGGAGAAGCCAGGACCGACGAGCTTCTTCGCCGGTGAAGTCCTCGCGTGCGCCCAGGCTGCCGCGGTGGACGTGCAGGTCGGTCCAGCCGTCCCCGTCGAAGTCGACCGCGACCAGACGCGTGCCCTCGACGCCGTCCAGACCCCACAGGGTCGAGCCCTCGGCGAAGGCCGACGTGCCCGGCGACCAGGATGCGGCCGCCGGGTTGCACACCGCGTCTGGCAGCTTCTGCCCACAGCCCACGAGCAGCAGTGCTGCCGGTACCCACCGCATCCGTCCTCCACAGCGTCGAAGACGACGTTGTAGCGCCAGCGGGCGCGACCGTCACCCATCCAGGGTCCTACGTCTGTCAGGTCTCGGCCAGCGACTACTTCGCCGCCTGCTCCACCGGGGCGAGTCCGGGCAGCTCGGGCGCGGTCGTCCACGCGCGCTGGTGGGCGAACATCCAGGCCAGGGACCCCAGGCTGAAGGCGACGAGACCGCCGAGCACGGGCCACTGCAGCTCGGACCCGGTGAGCAGCACGCCGACGACGAGGGGCAGGACCAGGAGGCGCAGCCCCTCGCTGACGAGGCCGGTGGCGCGGCGGCTGAAGAGCAGACCCCACGACCACGTCGCCCACAGGATCGACGCGCCCAGCAGCGCGAGCCAGGTCACCGCCGCCTCGTCCTCCATCCACAGGATCCAGACGGTGCCTCCGGTGACGAGCACGAATTGGCCGAGGATGTAGGCGACCAGCCCCGGCGCGAGCGGCACGTCCCACTTCTGGAAGGTGGCCGAGTCGACCTCGGGGATCTCCTTGTCCCCCTCCGGCGACCACTCGGGGGGCGCGAACCAGATCCAGAGCTTGTCCTTCCACTTTGGCGTCTGCCACGCGACCTGGGCCATGTAGACCCAGTAGTGGAAGTTGGCCCACAGCGGGTCGTAGGAGACCAGCGGCGTGACCGTGCCGTAGACCGGCTCCTGCTTCTCCTCGACGAAGGTGCCGTACAGCCGATCCCAGACGATGAGCATGCCCGCGTGGTTGCGGTCGATGTACTCGGGGTTGATCCCGTGGTGCACGCGGTGGTGCGACGGCGTGTTCAGCACCCACTCGAGCGGTCCCAGCTTGCCCACGGTCCGGGTGTGGATCCAGAACTGGTACAGCGTGTTGATGGCGGCGGCGAGGCCGAAGACCACCGGATGAATGCCGAGGATCGCGAGCGGCAGGTAGTACGGCCAGGACGTGAAGCTGGTGAAGAGGGCCTGCCGCAGGGCCACGGCCAGGTTGTACTCCTGGCTGTGGTGATGCACGACGTGGGCGGCCCACATGAAGTTGATCCGGTGAGAGTGCCGGTGCCACCAGTAGTATTGATGGTCGACCAGCAACACGGCCAGGATCCAGGCGACCGCACCGGACGGTCCCCAGGGCAGGTACGCGTGCAGGGGCTGACACAGCTCGTACAGGCCCAGGTAGGCGAGGATCAGCAGCCCCGCGGAGAACACCTTCATCACCTGGCTGCCGATCCCGCAGGACAGCGCCGTGATGGCGTCGGAGAACCGCAGGTAGTCCTTGCGGCCCTGGGCGCGTGCCACCAGCAACTCCACCCCGATCAGGGTGAAGAAGACGGGGATGGCGAGGGGGATGATCTTGATCATCGGCGGCCTTCCGTGGATCCAGGATACAGCCTGCGCTACCGTCTGGCCTGCCCCAGTTAATGACAGACCCGTCAGTTTTCAAGGACCCCGGTGTGAAACATCTTGCCGGCCTCGAAACTCGGCCTCCCCGGGGGATTCACCCCCGGACCCCCGTGCAGAATCCCACGCTCCGCCGCTGCGAGTCCGTACCGCGCAAGCTCCGCTTTCGCAGTACGGACTCGGTCGCCGTCGGTGTGATTCGCCTGCTGATCCCCGCCCTGCTGCTCCTCGGCTGCGCCAAGCGGCTGGATCCCTCGCTGGTGACGGACGACATCGCCCAGGTCCGCACCGATGACGGCTGGATCCTGCCCCTGCGGCACTACCCGTCGACCGGCGGCTCCGGCGAGCCGGTGCTCTTGATGCACGGGATGAGCGCCAACCACACCAACTGGGACTTCCGACCGGAGGTCTCGCCCGTCGACGAGCTCCTGGCCCAGGGCTACGACGTCTGGGTGCCCTCCCTGCGCGGCGACCAGGGCACCGTGCCCCCCAGTCGCGAGGCCAGCAGTCGGATCGGCTTCGACGACCACGCCATCCGCGACGTGCCCGCCATCCTGGACCACATCCACGCCGCCACCGGCCGGGAGCAGGTGCTGTGGGTCGGACACAGCATGGGCGGCATGCTGCTCTACACGACGCTGGTCACCCGCCCCGAGTCCGTGCGCGCCGGCATCGCCATCGCCTCACCCGCGACCTTCCAGCACCCGATCAACAACCACAAGGCCATGCGCGCCCTGGGCCCGCTGGTCGCCGCTCGCCGGGGCCGCCTGCACGCCAGCGGGCTCGCCGGCGCCTTCGTGGGCTTCCGCCCGGTGGTGCGCCAGCTGGGCAACCCCGATCTGCTCGACAAGCACATCCTGCGCGGCATGGCCAGGCACACGCTCACC
>CALATR010001039.1 GCA_937891875.1 uncultured Pseudomonadota bacterium
GACTGGCGTCGGCCGTGCGGATCAGATGATCGGGCGGAGGCTCTAATCGATCAGCGGCGCAGGACCATCAGCTTGGGCTCCCCGCCAGGCGTGGCCGAGTCCGCGTCCGGCGTCGCGAGCATGCGCTTGAGATCGCAGCAGCACGAGCCGCAGTGAGAGCCGGCGCCATCGGTGTGCTGGCCGATCTCACGGACGGTGGTCGCGCCCTCCTCGACGAGGCGGCGCACGGTGCGGTCGCTGGTTCCGGTGCAGAGGCAGACGATCATGCGCTGTCTCCCGAGTGCGTTCATCCCACATGGAGATGATAGTCACTTTCAATTGGGTCGACAAGAGCATCGGATCACGCCGCAGGATCTTTCGGATCATCCGGCGGATCGTCGCCGTCCTCGGTGCCTTCCGGACCTTCCTCCTCGTCTTCGAGGGCGTCGAGCACGCTGCGATCGACCCGCCCGAAGCGATCGGGGGCGGTGAAGCGCATGAAGAACCACACCAGGACCAGGAAGATCGGCAGGCCGAAGACGCACAGCATCAGGGGCGGCACGTAGGTGCCCCCGCCGGCGTCGGTGTCGGCGGACACGGTCGCCGTGGTCTGCAGGTCGGTGTCCTCGCTGGCGGCGGGCTCGTCGTTCATCGCTCCTCCTGGGCGCTTCTACCACCGCCGACCCGCGCCGGGTGCCGGGAGCGCGGTTAGGGGCTCGCCATGACCGTCTCCTTCCTCCAGGGCTACGCTCGGGCCCTCGTCCACGAGCTGATCCAACGAGAGCTGCTCGAGGTCGTCCCCGGACGCCACGAGGCCGTCGTGGTCTTCGTCGCCGAGTACATGGCCGAGCACGGGCAGAACCGCTCGGCGATCAGCCTGACCGGTCAGGCCCTGCTCGCGTGTCCCGACGTCGACGAGCTCTACGCCGACGACGAGGCGCTCAAGGACGCCGTCGACGCCTTGCGGGCCTGATGGTGCTCACCGCACTGCCGGTCGATCGCTGGAGCCGCCTGCTCTCCACGGGCACCCTGTGCATCGAGGGCGTGCTGCGCGAGGTCGTGGTCCTGGGGGAGCACCGCCTGGAGGGGCCGGTCCGCCTGGAGGTGGTCTTTGTCGGCGGTGAGGCCATCGCCGTGCAGCACATGCGCCTGGCCCGCGGACCGGCGGCGGTGGAAGAGGCACTCGATCCCGTGCTCTCCCTGCGTCCGGTGGTCGAGGAGCTGTGGGATCCGGTCGTCGAGGCCACCGGTGTTCCGGCTGAGGGCGTGGCGCTGACCCTGGCGAGCGATCTGCGGCTCGCGCTGGAACAGGGGGTGCACGTGACCCTGTCGGCGGCGACGAGAGGGCCGCCCCACAGCCCGAGCCTGGTGCGTCCGCTGGTGGTGGGCTTCGGCGGCGAGGGCGTGCGGCTCGAGCACGACGGCTACAAGCGCCTGTCCCGATTCGCCGCCATCCGCCTGCATCGCGCCTCCCTGCACCCGGACGGCCGGGTGTGCCTGGAGGGCCGCGGCCCGACCCTGCTGGACGCAGCCGTGCGGCGAGGTCTGCAGACCGCGTCGGGTCGGGTCACCAAGCTCGTCCGCGAGGGTAAGCGCCTGCGCAGCCTGCGCCCCTACTTGACGCTCTGATCGGCGTTCTCCGCCGCTTCTTCCTGGTTCGCCCGGACCCAGCGCACGATCTGCACGACCAGGAAGACGAGGCGGAAGATCCCGAAGCCCACGGCGACGCTGCCGATCAGCCACGCGCCCTCGGAGAGCAGCACCCAGCCGACGCCGCCGAGCATGGCGACGGTGAGGACGCCGGTGAGCAGGGGGATCGAGCGCACGTCAGCTCCGCGCGTCGATCTTGCGGATGGTGGCCCGGCGGCGCATCCAGTCGGGGAAGCTGGCGCCCATGCCGTAGCCGGCCCAGTTGGCGTTGAACTCGCCGACGAAGACGCGCTCTCCCGGGCTGAGGTGCTCCTTGACGCTGTCGCGGATCTTCCGTGCGCTGAAGGTGCTCTCCACCAGCCAGGTGTCGCCGAGGCGGTTCGACCAGGGGCCGAACTGCTCGAGGGTGTTGCGCAGGTCCTCGCGCTCGGCGAGGTCGTTCTCGAGCTGCATGGCGACGAAGTACATCATGGTCGGTCTCCTGGTCCCGCCCTCATTGGGGACCGCGACCTATCCCGTCAAGCCCGCCGTGAGCATGTCCCACCAGTGCAGGGCGTCGCCGCGCCAGGTGCCGGACTCGGGCTCGCTGTCGGGCTGCAGGGCGATGACCATGGCGAGGCCCGTCTCGGAGCGGTGCACACGCAGGCGATCGAGCGCCTTCTCCGGTCCGAGCGCCACCGCGAGGTGCTCACACAGCCAGCGGCAGCGCGCGCTCAACAGGCCGAGCAGGGCGACCTGGATGGGCTGGGGGAAGTGGGCCCAGGCGGCGGTGAGGCCGACGGTCGCCCACTGGACCCGGCTGGCTTCCAGGGCGAGGGCGACGGCGTCGGTGTCCTCGGTGGGGGCGTCGAGCAGGGCCAGAAGATCCTGCAGGCGATCGACCCACAGGTCGGGCGCCTCGGGTGGCAGCGGCGCGACCGAGAGCATCTGCAGGTCCTCGGTCGCCGGCTCGAAGTCCTCGAGGTCGGTCAACTCGTCGAAGGAGTCGGCGACCTCGGAGGCGGCCTGCTGCCACAGATCATGGGTTCTACGCCCGATGTCCTTGTGCAGGATGTCGAGCGCCGCCATGATCTCCTTCGCACCGCGCCCGCCGGGCTGGGGGTGGCGCAGCTCGTTCAAGGCGCGGTCGGCCTCGCGGAGGAGCTGGCGCAGGCGGGGGTCGTGCAGCGTGTCTGGCATGCGGCGGAGCTTACTACCGCGGCAGCGCGCCCGTCAGCATGGCTCGCTGGAGCGCGACGATGGCGAGAGAGTGGCGGATGCTGCCGTCGGCGATGAGCCCGGCGATGCGGGCGGCGGGCACGGTGACGACCTCGATGGACTCGGTCGGGTCGGGCTGCTGGGCGCCGAGGAGCCGCACGCCGTGGATGACGTAGAAGGACGTACGGTTGGTCTGGATGGCGGGATTGACGTAGACCCAGCCGATGTCCTCGACCCGACCGCCGCCGTAGCCGGTCTCCTCGCGCAGCTCGCGAACGGCCGCAACCGAAGCTTCTTCGCCCGGATCCACCGCGCCGCCGGGGATCTCCAGGGTGGGCAGGTCGATGCCGTGACGGTGCTGGCGGACCAGCACGACCTGGTCGTCCGCGGTGATGGGCACGCAGTTCACCCAGTCCGGGGCACGGATCCGCACGTACGTGTGTACGCGGTCGGGTCCCTGCACGGGAAAGGTCTCGACGGAGAGGATGGGGTGCGTGAAGGGGACGTCGACGGACATGCTTCTTCCGGGATCGGGATGCCGAGGCGCGCAAAGACCCCTGACACGGTGAACCTGCAGCTGCACGCGGAGGCGGTGGCTGCGGGTCGGCACGGCTACGTCGACCCGCGCACGGGGCTGTTCGTGTTCACCGAGCTCGGTCTGCTCGCCCAGGGCAGGTGCTGCGGCAGCGGCTGCATGCACTGCCCCTTCCCCCCGGACGAGCAGGCCCGGGCAGGGAGGCCCGAGTGAGCAGGCGGAAGAAGAAGCGCCTCGACCCCTTCGAGGTCGAGATCACCCGCCTCGGCAAGGGCGGCGCCGGCGAGGGCACGGCACCCGACGGCAAGCCCGTGCGGGTGCGTCCCGGACCCCCCGGGGCGCGGCTGCGGGTCGTGCCCATGGCGCGCAAGAAGGGCACCTGGATCGGTCGGCGCCTCGCTCGCATCCGGCCCGCGGCGGACGGGGTCGAGCCCTCCTGCGCGGCCTTCGGCGTCTGCGGCGGCTGCACCCTGCAGGAGCTGTCCCTGTCCGCCCAGCGGCGGCACAAGGCGGTCGCGGCGCTGGCCGACATCGAGGAGGCCTTCGGAGGCCCGCTCCCCGACGGGGTCGTCGTGCACGAGATCCGCGGGACCGAGGCCGCGTTCGGCACCCGCAACAAGGTCGAGCTGTCCTTCGGCAGCCGGCGCTTCCTGCGCGAGGCCGATCACCGCGCCGGCGCGCCCATCGAGGGTCGCTGGCTCGGCTTCCACGCCCCCGGACGCTTCGATCGGGTGGCCGACACCGAGCGCTGCTGGCTCATCGGCGAGGGGGCCAACGCCCTGCTCACCACCCTGCGCCGCACCGTGCTGGTGGAGGACGACCAGCCCCTGTGGGACGCCCGGGCGCACACCGGCGTCTGGCGCCACGCCCTGCTCCGGGAGGGCAAGCGCACCGGAGAGCTGCTGGTCGCCCTGTTCACGACGTCCCAGGCCGATCCTGCGTCGATCGAACGCGTGGCGGACGCCCTGCTCGCGACCCCGCTGCCGGAGGGCCAGCGCCTGGTCGGCGTGCAGCACGTGCTCAACGACGGCGTCGCTGACGTGGCCCGCGGCGACCTGGCCCGCACCTGGGGTCAGGACACCCTGGCGGAGGACCTGCTGGGTGTGCGCTTCGACCTGTCCCGGGAGAGCTTCTTCCAGACCAGCACCGAGGGCGCCGAGGTGCTCTACCGCACGGTCGGTGAGGCGGTCGGCGAGGCGCGGGAGACCCTGCTGGACCTGTACTGCGGCACCGGCAGCATCGGGCTCGTGCTCGCCGATCGCGCCCGGCGGATCCTCGGGGTCGAGGAGGTCGAGGCGGCGGTGGCCGACGCGCGCAAGAACGCGGAGCGCGCGGGGGTCGAGGCGAAGTATGTGGCCTCGAAGCTGGAGGATGCGCTGGACGTGCTCGAGGGGCTCGACGATGTGGTGGCCGTCGTGGACCCGCCCCGGGTGGGGCTGCACCCCAAGGTGGCGAAGCGCCTGGCGGCGTTCTCGTGCGACACGCTGGTCTACGTCGCCTGCAAGCCGGGCAGCCTCGGTCGCGACGCGGCCATCCTGTGCGAGGGCGGCTGGACCCTCACCGACCTGTGGCCGGTGGACCTCTTCCCCCAGACGGGCCACTGTGAGGTGGTCGGGCGCTTCGTCCGGCGCTGATCGCGGAGGAACGATGCGGACGTGGGTGGTGGTTGCGGCGCTCCTGGGCACGACGTCTGCGTGGGCCGGCGAGCCGGACCTGCGCGGCGGCTTCACGGCCGGTGCCGAGGTCAAGCTCCCGAAGACGGCGAAGAAGCAGCTGAAGCAGGGACTGAAGCTGCTCGACAAGGGCGAGGTGGTCCCCTTCCTGGAGCGCTTCGTGCACCCGAAGGACCGCGAGGGCATGCCTGATCTCGCCGTGGTCGCGGAGAACGTGAAGGCGCCGATGCTGGCGGCGGCCATGGAGGCGGCCCTCTCCGCGACCGTATGGGAGGTCACCGGTCCCGACGGCGAGCAGGGCATCGTGATCGACGTCTACCCGACGGTCGACAGCGTCCCTCGCGATCTGGTGCTGATGGAGGTGAACGGGGAGTGGCGGATCCGGAATTGATCCGGTTGTTGCCCAGCCTTCGAGCGTTCCGGATCGCCGCCTGATCAGGCGCCGACCTCGCGCTCCAGGTCGCGCTTGAGCTCGAAGGACAGGGCGTTGCCGCGGTCGGAGAGGACCGTGCGGGCCTCGTCCTTGCGGCCCAGGGCGAGCAGGGCCTTGACCTGGGCGGCGACGACCTGGGGACTCGCGGGGGCGCGGCGGGCGAAGCGCACGCCCTCGTCGAGCTTGCCGTCGAAGATGTGGGCCAGGGCGATGATCTCGAAGACCTCCTCGAGCACCCGGTCCGACACCTCGGGCTCGGCGCGGATCTGGTGGCCGATCCGGGCGGCTTCGGCCCAGCGCTTGTCCTGGAAGGCTGCGCGGGCGTCGCCCAGCAGGTCCTTGGCGTGGGTGTTGACCCGACGGACCGGGCCGGTGCGGCCGTTGCGCAGGGCCTGGATGTTCTGGAACACCATGAAGCCGAAGAGGAACATGATGAAGAAGATGAACCCGCTGCCGAACCAGAGCCAGAAGCCGAGGATCAAGGCGATGAGTCCGACGATCGCCGTGTAGTGGGTGATCTGGTCGGCGAGCACGGGCTTGACCTTGACGATGCGCAGCAGGCCGAGGCGGAAGAGCTTGCCGCCGTCGAGCGGCCACAGCGGGAACAGGTTGATGACCGCCCAGAACACCCCGACGAAGAGGAAGGCCGTGCCAAAGCCCTGCATCCAGGGGTGGTAGGCGAACTGCGGGGCGAGCATGCCGAGGCCGATCCAGCCGGCGAAGAAGATGGCGGAGGCGATGAGCTGCAGCGTGGCGCCCGCCACCAGGATCAGCGCGTCCTGGCCATCGGTCTTGGCCTGCTGGTGCATGGTGAAGCCACCGAACGCGTGCAGCGTGATCGACGGCATGAGGCCGTAGCGGGCGGCGATGATCGCGTGGCCGAACTCGTGGATCAGCACGCTGACGAGCACGCCGACACCGGCGAACGCGCCCGCCATGGGGTCCCCGTAGCGGAACGCGAGCCAGCCGATCAAGAGCAGCGCCCAGACGGACAGACGGACCGGGATGCCCCCGATGGAGAAGACCTGGAATTCCATGGGCAGCAGGTACGACCCACCGCGGTCAGGGGCAACCCTTCAGGGGCAACCCTTCAGGGGCAAGCGAGGAGGGCGCGCAGCGTCCCGACGCATGCGCGCAGCGAGCCTGCGAGCGGAGTCCATGGCCTACGGGTCCGGGCAGGGCATGTCGTCGTACCACGCCTCGTTGTCGGCATAGTCGCACTCCTCCTGGTAGGAGAACATGCCTGATCCGTCGTCGTTGACCCGGAGCATGAACCCGTCGCGACCGCGGGCCGTGGCGGGGACCTCGAAGAGGATGGCGTCGGTGACCTTGCCAGCGGGGACGCGGTCGCGCAGCCGCTGCACGGCGATCAGCTCCAGGTTGTCGCCGTCGACGGCGTAGAGCGCGACGGGCACCTGGGAGCGGCTGGTCGAGGAGCCGGTGTTGTAGACCTGGAAGCTGATCTGGGCGACCGCCTCCTCCCCCTTGCAGCCGCTGAAGCACACGTCGGCGATGGCGATCTGCAGGTCCACGAAGGTGTCGTTCGTGGTCGGTCGAGCGCGGTAGACGTTGTGGATCTGCCAGCTGGGCTCTGGGTTGACCGGCACGCCACCGTCGTCGGTGATGTTGGTGACCGCGAAGTCGTGCACGTGCCAGGTGGAGCCGCTGCGGGCCCACATGTCCCGGGTCTGGCCGAAGACGGTGATGCCGCTCCAGCCGACCAGCCGGTAGTTCGACGAGGCGACCACCACCTCGGCGGAGTCGTCGTGGTCGACGTCGGCGATGATGGGGTACTCGAAGACCGTGCCGCTGGCGTGGCCGGCGTTTCCGTAGAGGATCCGGCCGGTCTTGCCGTCGAAGATGTAGAAGGCCTGCTCGTCGGCGAACAGCACCTCGTACGCGCCGTCGGCGTCGAAGTCGTACCCGGAGCAGCCGGCGAGGCCGGACTGGTCGGACATGGGGAAGGTCCAGACCTTCTTGCCGTCCAGCTCGTAGACGTTGAACGAGTCGGAGCTGCCCCAGGCGATCTCGCTCTGACCATCGCCGTCGAAGTCGGCCACGCAGGGCGGACCGGGCTGGTCGGTGCCCGCCCCCACGTCGACCGCGATGGGGCCGTCGTGCTCATGGATGACCAGGCGGCCGTCGCCGATCATGGCGACCTCGCCGAACAGATCGCCGTCCGCGTCGAGGATGGCGCTCCAGTGGCCGTAGGTGCCGCGAACCGGGGTCGACCACTCCTTCTTCACGACGACCGAGCCGCTGCGCCGGTCGAACTCGTAGACGTCCTGACCCATGGCGAACTCCTGGAGCCCGTCCAGGTCGATGTCACCGACGGCCGGCATGCGGCCGATGATCTTGTCGTCGATCGCGGCCTCGAAGAGGACCTTGCCGGTCTCGCCGTCGAGCACGAGGTTGTCCGCGAGGACCTCCACCAGGCCATCCCCATCGAGGTCGGCGACCGTGGCCTGGGGGTAGGTGGACGAGGCGGCGCGCACAGAGTCCAGACCGCTCCAGATGGCGGTTCCATCCGGACGGATCGCCTTGGGCCGCGCCTCCGAGTCGAAGCCGACGATCTCGGTCGCTCCGTCGTGGTCGATGTCGGCGACGACGATGCCGCCGAAGGGCAGCCAGCCCGGCTGGCGCAGCAGCTCCTCGCCGGTCTCGCCGTCCAGCGCGACCAGGTAGCCGGACAGGTCGCTGGGCTCGACGAAGGCCACGGTGATGATCTCGGGCGTGTCGAGGTTGTCGACGAAGCCGTCCATGTTGTCGTCGGTCAGGTTGCCGACGATCGGCGCCATCAGGATGTTCTCGTAGCGCGCCATGCTGCCGTCGGTGCCGTAGGGCGCGGTCAGACCCCGCCAGGACCACTCGACCGTGACGTCCCACGGATCGATGTCGTGCGGGCCGTCGTTGGCGGTGCAGGTGTCGTCGATGGGGATGGCGCCGCCGGCCGGCATGTCGATGTCGCAGTCGTTGTCGACGCAGTCGGCGATGCCGTCCTGGTCCAGGTCCTCGAAGCCTTCGTCGATCTCGCCGTCGCCGTCGTCATCGTAGCCGTTGCAGTACTCGTCGTCCCGCGGCGGCCACGTGGTGACGTCCCCCTTGGGAAACACCGTGATGTCGGTGTCATCGGACGGGTCGTTCCGGTTGGTCCGGCCTCCGAGGCCGGTCTCGATGCACCCGCCGACCGCGACGAGCGCGAGGGCGAGAGGGAACAGGGTGAGACGACGGGTCATGGCATGGCCTCTGCGGCGGGCGCTCGGAAGCGAGGGTTGGGCCCCATCTGAACGTAGCGCCAGATCGTGGCGTCCTGCCAGTGGCGCGTCCGTCTGCAATGTGTGCTGCCTCGCCGGATCCTTCACCTCGACCGCCGTCCGCGGGCGCTCAAGTACGCGATGGACGGTTCGATGAGAGTGCAGGCAGCTCCGCCTCGCGGAGACAGGCAACCCGATCGGGGGTCGAGATGGTCGACGAAGTGATCCAGGAATTTCTGCTCGAGACGCGGGAGAACCTGGACGTACTCGACAACGAGCTGGTGGCGATGGAGGAGGTGGGTGCCGACAAGCGCCTGCTGGACAGCATCTTCCGGAGCGTGCACACCATCAAGGGCACCTGCGGCTTCCTCGAGCTGTCCAAGATGGAGAAGGTCGCCCATGTGGGCGAGGGGCTGCTCTCCAAGCTCCGCGACGGCAAGCTCGAGGTCAGCAAGCCCATCGTCGATGCCCTGCTGGGCATGGGTGACGCCCTGCGCTCGATGCTCGATGCGGTGGAGACCACCGGCCAGGACGGTGCCAACGACTACCCGGCGCTGGTCGCGACGCTGACCGCCCTGCGTGACGGCGGCGATCCCGAGGCGGCTGCGGCGTCGGTGGCCGCCGCCCCGGCAGTCCCGGCTCCCGCCGCTCCGGCTCCCGCCGCTCCGGCTCCCGC
>CALATR010001040.1 GCA_937891875.1 uncultured Pseudomonadota bacterium
CCCGCCCGGGAGCTGGTGATCAGCCGCCTGCTCGAGGTCCTCCTGGTCGAGGCCTTCCGCTCGACCGAAGACGCCACGCCGTCGCCTGGCCTGCTCCAGGGCCTCGCCGATCCCCAGGTCGCCCTCGCCCTCCGTGCGCTCCATGGGGAGTCGACCCGCCCCTGGACGGTCTCCGACCTCGCGCGGGTGTCCGGCATGTCCCGATCCGCCTTCTTCGAGCGCTTTCGCTCGACGGTCGGGCGCACGCCGATGCAGTACCTGACCACCTGGCGCATGGCGGTGGCCAAGGACCTGCTGCGACACGAGGCGCTCAACGTCTCCGAGGTCGCCGAGCGGGTCGGCTATGGCTCGGCGAGTGCGTTCAGCACGGCCTTCACGCGTCATGTGGGCACCCCGCCCAGTGCGTTTGCCCGGCAGCCCGCGGCCGGTCCGCCCGCGATCTGATCCCGGCCAGCCTTCCGCCCCGCTCCGGTGACGGTTGCCGCCCGCGCGCCCCGCCCGCGCCCCACCGCACACGTGGCCGCGGATCGTCGCCTATGCCCTCCACAACGGAACCCATGCAACTGGGGGTTGCATGCGCGGGCGTGCGAGATCCAACACTTGGGCCCACCAATGCAGGATGCATCCTGCATCATCAGACGAGGTGAAACATGGCACTCGACATCGCGACAACGGCGTTTCTCGCCCAGATGGCCTCCGCCGGCGGCCCCGCGTTGCACGAGATGACTCCCGAACAGGCCCGCGGACTGGGCAGCATGCTGGAGTCCATGTACGGACCGGGCCCGGACGTGGCGAAGGTGGTCAACGAGACCATCCCTACCCGCGACGGCTCGGAGATCCCGGTCCGCGTGCTGGTGCCCCACGGCGAGATCCAAGGGATGATCGTCTACATCCACGGCGGTGGCTGGGTGATCGGCGCGCTGAACGAGTTCGACACCCTGGGCCGGCGCATGGCGACCCAGACCCACTGCGTGGTCGTGCTGGTCGACTACCGCCTCGCCCCCGAGCACCGCTTCCCCACCGCGGTCGAGGACTCGTGGGACGGCCTGGTGTGGGCCGCGGAGAACAAGATCCGCTTCTGTGGGAGGTCCGTCCCGCTGGTCGTCGCCGGCGACAGTGCGGGTGGCAACCTCTCCGCGGTCATGGCGATGCGCGCCCGCGACCGGGGCGGCCCCGAGCTGGCGGCCCAGGTGCTGGTCTACCCGGTCACCGACTGTGACTTCGATCGCGACAGCTACACCGATCCAGAGAACCAGCTCATGCTGTCCCGGGCCTCGATGATCTGGTTCTGGGACCACTACGCCCCCGACGCGGCGCAGCGCGAGCACCCCGAGGCCTCGCCGTTGCGGGCCGAGGACCTGTCCGGCCTGCCGCCGGCCATCGTGCTCACCGCCGGCCACGACCCGCTGCGCGACGAGGGCCAGGCCTATGCGAAGCGGCTCGAGGAGGCCGGCGTGCCGGTCACCTTCAAGAACTTCCCGCGCCAGATGCACGGCTTCTTCACCATCCTCCGCGTGCTGCCCGGCAGCGCCTCCGGCCTCGACTTCGTGGCCGAGAACCTGACTTCTCACCTCCAACCCGTCACTGCCTGAAGGAGTCTTCCATGAGCATCGAGACCCAGATCGTCGACGCCGTCATCGTCGGAGCCGGATTCGGAGGCATGTACCAGCTGCATCGCTTCCGCAACATGGGGCTGACCACCCGCGTGTTCGACAAGGCGTCGGACGTGGGCGGCACCTGGTACTGGAATCGCTACCCCGGCGCGCGCTGCGACGTGGAGAGCATGGCCTACTCGTACTCCTTCTCCCCGGAGCTGGAGCAGGAGTGGCAGTGGACCGAGAAGTACCCGACCCAACCCGAGATCCTGCGCTACGCCCAGCACGTCGCCGACCGCTTCGACCTGCGCCGGGACATCACGTTCGACACGAAGGTGCTGTCGGCCCACTGGGATGAGGGTGTCGGCCGTTGGCGCGTCAAGACCGACGGCGGCGAGACCGTCGAGGCCCAGTTCCTGATCATGGCGACCGGCTGCCTCTCCGCGCCCAAGGAGATCGACATCGACGGCGCGGCCAGCTTCCGCGGGCCCACCTACGCGACCCACAGCTGGCCCCACGAGGGCGTCGACTTCAGCGGGCAGCGCGTCGCGGTCATCGGCACCGGCTCGTCGGGCATCCAGACCATCCCCGAGGTGGCCAAGCAGGCCGCGTCGATGGTCGTGTTCCAGCGGACGCCGAACTACAGCATGCCCGCGCAGAACCGGCCGCTCGACCCGGACGAGATCGCCGCGATGAAGGCAAAGTACCGAGACTTCCGCAAGGCCCAGCGCGAGTCCGGCTTCGGCGTGCCCGTGCCCCAGCCGACCATGCCCGCCGGCATGGACACGGCGGACGGCCGCCAGCAGAAGTTCCAGGCGGGCTGGGACGAGGGCAGCCTGGTGGCGATCCTCACGTCCTACACGGACACCCTGACCAACGCGACGGCGAACAACTACGCGCAGGAGTTCATCCGGGACAAGATCCGCGACATCGTCGACGATCCGCAGACCGCCGAGGATCTCTGCCCGAAGACCTACCCGATGGGCACCAAGCGCCCGTGCCTGGACACGAACTACTATGCGACGTTCAACCGGGATGATGTCGAGCTGGTCAACCTGCGGCGCACCCCCATCGAGTGCATCACCGACAAGGGCGTCAAGACCACCGACGCCGAGTACGAGGTGGACACGATCGTCTACGCGACCGGCTTCGACGCCATGACCGGCGCGCTCACCCGAATCGACATCCGCGGCAAGGACGGCCAGTCCCTGCGCGACGTGTGGGCGGACGGCCCGGTCAGCTACCTGGGGCTGAGCATCTCGGGCTTCCCGAACCTGTTCACCGTCACCGGCCCCTCGAGCCCGTCGGTGCTGTCGAACATGATGGTGTCCATCGAGCAGCACGTCGACTGGATCAGCGACTGCATCCAGTGGATGAACGACCAGGGCCACACGGTGTTGGAGGCGACGCCCGAGGCCCAGGAGGAGTGGCGCGCCCACGTCGAGGTACAGGGCAACCTGACGCTCTACCCCCAGGCCGACAGCTGGTACATGGGCGCCAACGTGCCCGGCAAGCCGCGGGTCTTCATGGCCTACATCGGTGGCGTGGGCGTCTACCGCGTGGTCTGCGACAGCATCGCGGCCCAGGGGTACTACGGCTACGTCACGGACGGCGCCTCGGCGATGGCAGCGAAGTGAGCGCACCGGGCGCGGAGTTGGACGGGCTCCGCGCGGAGTCGGCCGGGCTCCGCGCCACGTTGCCTCCGGGGGCCTCCGAAATACAGGAGCCCATGCTCACTGGACCGAAGACGCTTCGCGAACGAGTTGCCGATCAGCTTCGCCACGAGATCATCACCGGTGATCTCGAGGCTGGAGCCGTGCTCAAGGACGGGGCCATCGCCAAGCGCCTGGGAGTGAGCATCACGCCCGTGCGCGAGGCGATCACCCAGCTGGCGATGGAGGGGCTGGTCGACCTGGCTCCCAACCGGCCTCGGCGGGTGACCCACATCACCCACAAGAGCGCGCTGGAGCTGATCGACGTCATGGAGCTGCTGTCCTGCGCCGGGCTGCAGTGGGCGCTGGACAACCTCACCGAGGAGACGTTCGCCCGCCTGCGGACCGAGCTGGCCAAGTTCGTGGCGGCGCGGGACGCCCAGGACGTGCCCGCCGCGCTCGAGACCGGGGCGGAGTTCAGCCGCATCCTGATCCTCGCTGGTGGAAACCGGGAGCTGCAGCGGCATGTGGACCTGGTCGTCAACCGGACCGCGCGCCTGCTCGCCCTGACCGGGGACGACCCCATCTGGGAGATCTGGGTGGCGGGCTACACCGAGATGATGGAGCTGCTCGAGGACGGCCAGCGCCGCGCCGCGCTCGATCGCTACCACAAGATCTACGCCGACTATCGCGAGCTGCTGGACGAGCGGCTCCTCGGCCGATCCGTGGACACCCGGCTGGTCTGAGCCCGCCGCGGGGTGCCCGATCCCTGCGGACGGCCGGGATCGTTGGCCCTGGGTGCAACGTCGTGTAGCATGTGTCCTTCGACCCAATGCAGGATGCATCCTGCATTGGTTTCCCCGAGGAGGACCCGATGGCACTCACGATCGATCCCCAGATCGGCGCCGGCATGATGGCGCTGTTCGGTGATGGCCCCATGCCCCCGCCCCCGGCGGCCGGCGACGTGGAGACGCGACGAGCGTCGTTCTCCGCCCTGTTCGCAGGGCTCGCTGCGGCCCAACCGCCGACCGAGGGCGTCACCGTGCAGGACTTCGCCACCCAGGCGAAGGACGGTCACGAGATCCTCCTGCGCTGGTATACGCCCCGAGGCGAGCCGACGGGGTCGGGCGTCTACTACATCCACGGTGGCGGCATGATCGTCGGGTCGGTCGGCGAGTACGACGAGACGGTCAAGCGCTATGTCAAGGCGAGCGGCGTGCCGTTCTTGTCGGTCGAGTACCGCCTCGCGCCGGAGCATCCCGACCCCACGCCGGTCGAGGACTGCTACGCGGGCCTGGTCTGGTTCGCCGAGAACGCCCGTCGCCTCGGGGTCGATCCCGATCGCATCGCCGTCATGGGGGACTCCGCGGGCGGTGGCCTGGCCGCGGGCCTGGCGCTCCTCGCCCGCGACCGCGGAGGTCCGCCCATCGCGCGCCAGATCCTGGTCTACCCGATGGTCGACGACACCACGACGACGCCGGACGAGGCGATCGCTCCGTTCGCGACGTGGTCGTATGACGACAACATCACCGGCTGGAGTGCCTACCTCGGCAGTGCCTCGGGCACGGACAAGGCGTCGATCTACGCGGCACCCGCCCGGGCGAAGGACCTGTCGGGGCTGCCTCCCGCCTACATCGACGTCGGCGACCTGGACATCTTCCGCGATGAAGACGTCGCCTACGCGACCCGGCTCATCGCCGCGGGCGTGCCGACCGAGCTGCACGTGCACCCGGGCTGCCCCCACGGATTCGAGTTGTTTGCCGCCGATGCGGACGTGTCCAAGCGCACGATGGCCGATCGCGTGCGGCAGATCTCCCTGCTCTGAGACCTCGACGCCCCAGCCGCTGGGGCCCGCGCAAGTGTGTCGCGCGGGCTCGGCGGATGGGGCGTCCTCGATGCGGCCGAGGCAGGGAGCGGCGGGCTACTTCGCCAGGTTGCGCACCACGGTCTGCAGGATGCCGCCGTTCTTGTAGTACTCGACCTCGACGGGGGTATCGAGGCGGACGACCGCATCGAAGACGGTCTTTGCGCCGTCCCCCTTGGTCGCGGTGACCTGGATGACCTGCATCGGCTTCAGCTCACCGAGGGGGATGTCGAACGTCTCGGTGCCGTCGAGGCCGAGGCTGTCCGCGTCCTCGCCGTCCTGGAAGCACAAGGGCAGCACGCCCATGCCGACCAGGTTGGAGCGATGGATGCGCTCGTAGCTCTTGGTGATGACGGCCTTGACGCCCAGCAGCAGGGTGCCCTTGGCGGCCCAGTCGCGGGAGCTGCCGGTGCCGTACTGGGTGCCGGCGAGCACGACCAGTGGGGTTCCGGCCTGCTGGTACTTCATCGACGCGTCGAACACGGTCTCGACCTCTCCGGTCGGGAAGTAGGTGGTGAAGCCCCCCTCCGTGCCCGGAGCCAGCTGGTTGCGGATCCGCACGTTGGCGAACGTGCCCCGCATCATGACCTCGTGGTTGCCGCGCCGAGAGCCGTAGCTGTTGAAGTCCTTCTTCTGCACGCCCTTGCTGATCAGGTACTTGCCAGCGGGGCTGTCGGCGGGGAAGGAGCCGGCGGGGCTGATGTGGTCGGTGGTGACCGAGTCGCCGAGCTTGAGCAGGACCCGTGCGCCCGTGATGGAGCTGATGGGCTCCGGCTTGGGCGTGATGCCCTGGAAGAACGTGGGCAGCTGGATGTAGGTGCTGTTCTCGTCCCAGGGGTAGAGCTCGGAGAGCTGGACGGGGATCGCGTCCCAGCGGGGCTCCTCGGTCACGTCCGAGTAGCGGGCGCGGAACATGGCCGGGTCGATGCAGCTGGCGATGGTGTCGGCGATCTCCTGTGCCGTCGGCCAGATGTCGGCCAGCATGACCTCGTTGCCGTCCTTGTCGACGCCGATGGGGTCGTTGTCGAGGTCGATGTTCAGCGTGCCGGCGATGGCGTACGCGACGACCAGCGGCGGGCTGCCCAGGTAGGAGGCCTTGACCTTGTTGTGGACGCGGCCCTCGAAGTTGCGGTTGCCGGAGATGACGCTGCCGGCGATGAGCTTGCCCGCGTCGATGGCCGCCTCGATGGCGGGGTCCAGCGGGCCCGAGTTGCCGATGCAGGTGGTGCAGCCGTAGCCGACGTTGGCGAAGCCGAGTGCCTCGAGGTCGTCGGTGAGGCCGGCCTTGTCGTAGTACTCGGTCACCACGCGGGAGCCGGGAGCGAGGCTGGTCTTGACCCAGGGCTTCGTGGTGAGGCCGCGCTTCACGGCGTTGCGAGCCAACAGTCCGGCAGCGAGCATGACGCTGGGGTTGGAGGTGTTGGTGCAGCTGGTGATGGCCGCGATGACGACGTCACCGTGGGTGAGGGTGTACTCCGCGCCTTCGACCTCGGCTTCGGAGGTGAGCTGGGTGGCGTCGAGGCCATGGCCGGAGTGACCGACCGGCGCCGTGAGGCTGCCCAGGAAGTGCTCCTTCATGGCGGACAGGTCGACCCGGTCCTGCGGGCGCTTGGGGCCGGCGAGGGCGGGCTCGACGTCGCCGAGATCCAGCTCCAGCGTCGCGGTGAACTGGGGCTCGGGGGTATCGTCTGCGTGGAAGAGGCCCTGGGCGCGGTAGTAGCGCTCCACGTTGTCGACGTGGTCCTCATCGCGGCCGGTGAGACGCAGGTAGTCCAGCGTGCGCTCGTCCACGGGGAAGAACCCGCAGGTGGCGCCATACTCGGGAGCCATGTTGGCAATGGTGGCGCGATCGGCGAGGGAGAGCGCCTTCATGCCCGGGCCGAAGAACTCCACGAACTTGCCCACGACGCCGTGCTTGCGAAGCATCTGCACGATGCGCAGGGTCATGTCGGTGGCGGTGACGCCAGGGCGCATGGCGCCGGTCAGCTTGAAGCCGACCACGTCGGGAGCGAGCATGTAGACCGGCTGTCCGAGCATGACCGCCTCGGCCTCGATGCCGCCGACACCCCAGCCCAGCACGCCCAGGCCGTTGATCATGGTGGTGTGGGAGTCCGTGCCGACGAGGCTGTCCGGGAACCAGGTGCCGTCCTTGTTGCCCGCGACGGTGGCGACCCACTCGAGGTTGACCTGGTGCACGATGCCGCGGCCGGGAGGGACGGCGCGGAAGTCCTGCAGGTTCTTCTGGCCCCACTTCAGGAAGGCGTAGCGCTCACCGTTGCGCTGGTACTCGATCTCGAGGTTGCGCTCGCGGGCGTCGGCGTGACGGCCGGAGACGTCGACCTGCACGGAGTGATCGATGACGAGGTCGACCGGGACCTGGGGGTTGACCTTCTCGGGGTCGCCGCCGAGGTCGGCCATGGCGTTGCGCAAGGCGGCGATGTCGACCACGGCGGGAACGCCGGTGAAGTCCTGCAGGATGACCCGGCTGGGCTGGAACGGGATCTCGTTGCGCTCACCATCGGGGGTCCAGCCGGCGATCGCGAGCACGTCCTCGTCCCGCACCAGGAAGCCATCGTGGTTGCGCAGGGCGGCCTCGAGCAGGACTCGGATGGAGAAGGGCAGCTTGTCGAGGTCGGTGTGGCCGGCCTCCTGAAGGGCTGCGAGGCGGTAGTAGGTGCCCTGGCTGCCGTCAGCCAGCTCGAAGGAGGCCTGGGCGCCGAAGTCGGTCTTGGTGGTCACGGGCAGCTCCGGGGTGTGCGGAAGGGAAGGGGTCGGCTGTAATCACCCGGGACCTGACGCACAGGTCACGTACCGAGGGATGTGAGCCGGAAGGGGTGTCCGCTCCTACCTGGGCGCGTCACATCACACCAATTCAGTGTTTTCCTTGAAGCCATCGCCGTTGGTTATGGCTGTTCCTCAGCCCTTCTCCACCTCCGCCTTCAGGTCCCGGGCGAACGCCTCGAAAGATGGCGCAAAATCGGGCAGCTTCGGCGCGATCATCTTCAACATCGTGCCGGTCATCGCCTCTTTCATCTCGAAGCGGGTGCCCGAGTCCTCCGGCGTGAGGGTGAACGTGCGGACTCCGCGGAACATGGCGTTGCCGTCCTCCCACACCAGGCTGGACGGCGGCTCGAAGGTCGAGATCTGGAGCTTGAACGTCCGCTTCGGGTCCAGCGTGGACACCAGGCGGATGCGCCCGTCGGCCGCGATGTCGCCGTCGAGGCTGACGATGGTGCTGTTCCACTCGGGGTAGCGGGTCGCGTCGACGAGCACGGCCCAGACCTGGTCGGGTGGGGCGTCGATGTGAGTGGCGACGCCGTACTGGAGGAAGCGGTGCTCCTCGATGGACCGCACCGTGCGGGCGCTCCCGTCGGCGGGCACGGGATCGGCGGCAGCGGCCGGCGGCGCTGGGGGACGGGCGCAGCCCATGGCGGTCAGCAGGGTCAGGACGAGGGCGCGGATCACGGGGACTCCGAGGTGAGGAGGTGGTCGGCGAAGGCGGGCAGGAGCAGGCCCCAGCCGGCGTGGAAGCGGGGAGCCGTGCGCTCGAAGTCGTCGGCGGCCAGGTGGGCGTGGTGCTGCACGACGACCCGGGTGCCGCCGGCGCAGGCCTCGAAGGTGACCTCGACCAGGGTCGGGCGATCGCGGCCGGTGCCCATGAAGAAGGTGTAGGCGAGGCGATCCGGTGCTTCGAACGCCACGACCCGCCCGTAGTCCACCTCTCCGCGATCGGCGCTGCGCTCGAAGATCCGCCCGTCCACGCGGGGCTCGAACACCAGCGTGCTGGACGGGTGGCTGGACGTGCGGTGGCTGGGTGGCCACCACAGCTGGATGTGCTGGTGCCAGACGCGAAAGGCCTTGTCGGGCGGCGCACCGACGGTGATCTCCTTGCGGATCATTCGACGTTCTCCACGACCATGCGGAACCGGACCAGCGCCTCGTCCCAGAAGCGGGACAGGTACGCCTCGACTGCGGCGAAGCCCTCCGGGCGGAGCGCGTACACGTTGGTCCGCCCTTCCTCCCGGCGCTCCACGAGGCCCGCGTCGTGAAGGAGCTTGAGGTGCCGGCTGATCGCGGGGCGGCTGATGGGGAAGTGGCCAGCCAGGTCCACGACGGTGCGCTCCTGCGCGTGCAGCAGGTCCAGGATGTCGCGTCTGACGGGATTGCCGAGGGCATCGAGCGCTTCCATGCCGACCTCCGGATCGATTGGTAACATGGAAGTTACCCGATGCAAGCAGGCCGGGGGCGCGCGGATCTGGCACCATGCGGCCGGCGCGGCGACACGGGGAGACGCATGGGCGAGGGCTGGTCGCGAGGGATCCGCATCGTGCTGCTGGTGCTCAGCGGCGCGTTGGTGCTGGGCGGGCTGTACTGGAAGGGCCGGGAGATCCTCGGCTCCGACCCGTCCTACAACTTCGACGTGCTCGGCTACGTTGCGTGTGCGCTGGCGCTCGACGGGCTCGACGACACGCAGATCCGCGACCGCACCTACGCAGCCATCGACGAGGCGGCGCCGCGACGGGTGGCCCAGGACCTCAAGACCCGCGAGCGCTACCGCAAGCAGATCCACGAAGACCCGGCGTTGTTCGCCCAACAGCGCCGCTTCTACCAGGGGCGGATCGGCTACGTCGCGGCGGTGTGGCTGGCCTGGAAGGCGGGGATCCCCCTGGGTCACGCGCCCGGTGTCGTGTCGGTCGCAGCCTGGGTGGGCGCGGTCCTGCTCGCCTTCGTCTGGCTGGCCCGGCGGTTGCCCCCGTGGCTGCTCGCGCCGGTCGTGCTCGTCCTCGCCCTGTCCCGACCGCTGATCGGGGCGGCGTCCACGGCCAGTCCGGACATGCTGCTGGGGGTGGTGCTGCTGCTCGCGTTCGCCCTGCTGGTCGAGATCCGCGGGATCGCCGGCGAGGTCGCGGGCCTCGCGGTGCTGGCGCTGGCGGCCTTCGTGCGCGCGGACGCGGCCATGGTCGGCGTGGGTGTGGCGGGCGTCCTGATGCTCTTGCGCCTTGGACGCGAGTGGCGGGCGTGGCTGCCCTGGACCGGCGTCGCCGCGGCCTTCCTCGGGCTCGGTGCGCTGGTGCGCTGGCTCTTCGAGGCGCGACCGTGGTGGGTGGTGCTGACATTCACGACCCGCACCCGGCGGGCGGACGTGGACGCGCTGCCCCAGGACGTCGATCTCGGCGTCTACTGGGAGATCCTGGAGCACTCCCTGGGCGGACGCTGGGGCAGCACGGTCGCGACCCACGTCGCCCTGTCCCTGGTGCTGGCGTTCGGGCTGCTGCGCCTGGACGTGGGGGGGCCCGGACCGCTCGGGGAGGCTCGCAAGCTCGGCGGCATCGTGCTGGGCGTGGCGCTCACCCAGGTGGTGCGCTTCCTGTTGTTCCCGCGGGACTGGGATCGCCTGGTCGCGCCGTGGCTGCTGGTCATGGAGCTGCTGCTCGTCACCGGGCTCGTCGTCCTCGTCAGCCGGGTCGCCCGTCCGGGGTCACGACCGGTCGCGTGAGCAGGAACGCTGCCAGGCACCGCGATATGCGCGGGACTCTGGAGCCCACATGTTCGAGCCTGGCGGTCCCACCTTCTTCGAGCTCGCCGAGCAGGCGCTGTCGTCCACCCGCAAGGGGTACGACCTGCTGGCGCCCAAGTTCGACAAGACCCCCTTCCGCACGCCGGACGAGATCCTGGCGCCGGTCGCCGAGTGGATCGGTGACTTCGACCGGGCGGTGGACCTGTGCTGCGGCACGGGGGCGGCGATGGCGGCCCTGCGCCCGTACGCGCTCGAGGGGATCACTGGGGTCGACGTGTCCGAGGGCATGCTCGCCGTCGCCGCGGGCAACCTGCGGGAGGCGGCAGGCACGGCTCCGGTGCGGCTCATCGAGCACGACGTGCTGACCTGGGACGGGGGTGAGGCCTACGATCTGGCCGTCAGCTTCGGGGCGTTCGGCCACATTCTGAAGCAGGAGGAGCCGGCCTTCTTCGACACCGTGTACAAGGCCCTGCGACCCGGGGGACGCTTCGTGTTCGTGACCGGACGCAACCCCGGTCCGGTGCACCCCGGCTGGTGGGCAGCACGGGCATTCAACGCCGCGATCCACGCCCGCAACCTGGTGATCTCGCCGCCCTTCCACATGTACTACCTGACGTTCATGTGGCCGGAGATCGGCGACAAGCTGACCGCACGGGGCTTCGACGTGCGCCTGCACGAGGGGCTCTTCGAGGGTCGGCTGGAGCGGGTGCTGCTGGTGGAGGCGGTGAAGCCGGACGGTGTGCGAGGGGAGTGACGGAACGGGCGGGAGTCGAACCCGCAAGGCCGTGGTGGTGGCTCGCCGCGCTAGCAACGCGGTGCAGTCGCCCATCTGCTTGCCGTTCCAGGAGTGGCGGAGGCGGGGAGAGTCGAACTCCCAAGGGGTTTCCCCTCGTCCGATTTCGAATCGGGTGCAGTCGCCCATCTGCTTGCGCCCCCACTGGGTGGACGCCACGGTCGGACTCGAACCGACGGTTGCCGGGGTTGCAATCCGGCGCCTTTCCTCTTGGCTACGTGGCGATGATTGGAAATGGAGGCGGTGGGATTCGAACCCACGCACGCACGAGTGCGCCTACCGCGATTCCAGCGCGGCCCCTTCACCACTTGGGTACACCTCCGAGAAGGAGAGGGAGAGGAGGGAATCGAACCCCCGATGGCCCGAAGGCTCCTGGTTTACGGCCAGGCTCGGCCTGCCAACAGCACGACACTCTCCCTGGATGACGTCGGAGGGAGTCGAACCCTCAGTGCCTCGCGGCTCCCGCTTCTGAGACGGGCGTGTCTGCCAGTTCCACCACGACGCCAGATGAGATGACAATTTCAGGGCATACGGATCCTGTTCTTCGCATCGCTGATGACGAAGCACATGGGTGTTTTGTGGCTCGCGGGCCTGACCACCGGATCGCAAGCGCCAGACGCAGGAAACCCCCTCGAGCCACGGGGGCTGGAGGGGGTCTCCCATCGGGTCGTGTAGGGGTGCTACACGCCGATGATTCCCTCCAGCACGTCATCAAGCAGCAGGCTGCATGACAACGCGGCGCCCAGGCACAGCGAGGCGCTGGCCGAATAGAGGGAGCTGGGACTGGTGAAGTGTGCGTTCATGATGACCCGTATGTACAGTTTTCCATGCTGTGCGTCAAACAGAAAAGTGGATCCGGCCGCGTGGCCCCGCTGGTGGTCATCATCGGCTAGGCTCCGGCCAGCGAGGACCACGTGACGCCACCCAGCCCGGGGCCGCCCCGCCCCCCGCCGCTGCCCCACCAGCGCGAGACCGCGGCCAACACCCGCACCCGCATGCTGGCCCGGGTCGCCCCCCGCGATCAGACCGGCCGGGTGGCCGCGATGGTCAGCTGTGGCGTGCTGATCTTGATGTTCGCGATGTTCGGCTTGCTCTGCGCCGGGCTCAACGTGCTGGTGCCCCTGGCCATGAGCCCGTTCTGGACCCTCGCCAGCGGGATCGTCGCGATCGCGTTCGGCCTGCCCCACGTGGTCATCATCCTCTGGCTGGACCGCAACGAGCAGGAGCCGTGGTGGGTGCTGCTGATGGCCTTCCTGTGGGGCGCGGTCATGGCCACCGGCCTGTCGATGGTCGGCAACACCGTGTTCGGCCTGCTCGCGACCGGCCTCGTCGGCGACCCGATGATCGGCCAGGCCCTCACCGCCAGCCTGTCTGCGCCGCCGGTCGAGGAGCTCACCAAGGGGGCCGCGGTCGCGGCGATCTACCTGTTCTTCCGCCGCGATCTCGACAACGTGCTCGACGGCCTCATCTACGGCGCCCTGGTCGGCATGGGCTTCGCGATGATGGAGAACTTCGTGTACTACACCTCTCCCTTCCTGGAGGGGTCCGAGACGGCGGTCACCGACTGGTTCCAGCTGGTCTTCCTGCGCGGCATCGTCACCGGGGTCGGCACCCACTGGTGCTTCACCTCGCTCACCGGCGCCGGCTTCGGCCTCATGCGGGTCTGGCGGGTCGGCTGCGTGCGCTACACCTTCCCGGTCATCGGCCTGATCCTGGCGATGTTCGCCCACTTCGCCTGGAACACCTTCGCGGGTCTCTTCGTCATCGACCCCGACGACACCTGGCTCACCCTGCTGGTCAGCATCCCCATCGCGGTCGTCTTCCTGCAGCTGCCGTTCGTGCTGCTGGTGGGCTCCATCGTGATCTTCGTGTGGACCCACGAGGCGGCGCTCATCCGGCGCTACCTGGGTGAGGAGCGCAAGAGTGTCGTGATGCCCGGCGAGATCGACCGCCTCGTCCCTGCTCGCAAGCGCTTCTTCCGCGGGCTGTACCTGCTGTTCACGGCGCAGTTCACCGCGTGGTGGCACAACCGCACGCGGAACAAGCTCCTCATCCAGCTGGCGTTCGAGCGCTGGCACATGGACAAGGAGGAAGAGCTCGGCGCGGAGGAGGAGGCCGGCGAGCACGCGAGGCGCGTGGTCGACCTGCGCAAGCGCCTGCGGGAGCTGGGGCCGGTGGCGGTCTGAGCCTCACCCGCAGGGGTCGACCCAGGTCGCTTCGTCGTTGCTGGCGTCGCAGTCGTCGACCAGGCCTGGCTCGTCGCCGTCGTCTCCGACCCGCGCCACCACGCCGTCCGCGCCGATCTGATCCCGGGTCAGGCTCACGGCGAGGCTCCCGACAGACCGCCCGGCGGGGATCGGCTCGTCGATGGTGAAGGTGGTGAGGAGCGTCCGTTCGCTGCCTTCGAGGCTGTAGATCGCGACCGGCGTGCCAGCGGGCGCACCCCTCCACCCGACGTTGCTCACCTGGACGGCGAGCTCCACCACCGAGCCGGGCTCGCAGCCCGCGACGCAGCTGTCGGTGATCGCGACGGTGAGGTCGGCCCGGGGCTCCTCGGTCCGCTGGGCCCGGATCCGACCATCCTCGTTCCACCAGTCGACAGGCCCTGCGGGGGTGCGCCCGTCGGCGGATCGCGCCGCCGGCACGTAGTTGAAGGAGGTCCAGACGGTCGGTGCGGCCGGCCAGCCGGCGCCGTCGTGGCCCAGCACGGCGATCCCACTCTCTCCCCGGGGCACGATGATCTCCGCGGCCCCGTCCTGGTCGACGTCGGCGATGACCGGGTGGCCGAAGCCGTACTGGGGGACCTCGGTCTCCCAGCGCGCGAGGATGGCGCCGTCGCGGCCGGAGCGGATGACCACCGCGCCCGAGTCGAACGACACGATCTCGGAGGCGCCGTCGGCGTCGAAGTCGAACGCCGCGCAGGACGCCCACCGCGCCGTGGCGGTCCCGGTCAGGGTCCAGCCGCCAGTCCCGTCCAGCTCGCGGACGGCGAAGGTCCGCCACGACGGGAGCGCGATCTCGATCTCTCCGTCTCCGTCGAAGTCGGCGAGGCAAGGCGGGCCCGGGTCCGTGTCGCCGACCACCGCGGCGAACTTCGGCGTGCCGTCGTGCTCGTAGACCTTCAGCTGCCCCTCGCCGACGAAGGCGACCTCGGCCTCCGGATCGTCGTCCGCCTGTACGGGCACGGCGTGCCAGCCGTCCTCGCACCGGCCGGTCAGGGTCGCGGCCCACCGGGAGCTGCCGTCCGCGGACAGCACGCTCCTGCCCGTGATCAGCTCCTCGACCCCGTCCAGGTCGAGGTCCGCGGTGAGCTGGGTCTGGAGGCAGTCGACGCTGACGAACGGCAGCTCGGCCACCACCTTGCCGTCTTCCACCGAGCCCAGGTGCGTGCCGGCAAGCTGCACCAGATCTCCGCTGCCGTCGAGGTCGACGATCTCGACGGTGGCCAGCTCGGACCCCTTCGCCGCCGCACGCCAGAGCTGGTCACCGCGGGCGTCGTAGGCGAACAGGTTCTGCACCCGGGCCCGGCTGATGATGTCGAGCTTGTCGTCCCCGTTGACGTCCGCGAACCCGACGTGGCCGTACCCGTGCACGCTGCCCACGCTGGACAGCGGTCGTCCGTCGTCGCCTGCGAGCAGGAACCCGCGGGCGTACTCGGGCCCGTCGTTGCCGCCCGCCGCGACGAAGATGACCGGAACGTCGCCCGAGTCGACGTCTCCGTCCCGATCCGTGTCGATCAGGTGCTGGATCATGGGCGCCGAAGAGACCCGGTCGTATGCCCGATCTGCGCCGGTGCTCTCCCACGTCCACTCGACGACCAGGTCCCAGGCCTCGGCGACCGGCTCCGGTCCAGTGCAGGTCGCGGTCTGGGGCGTGCTGGCCGCGGCAGCCAGGTCGATGTCGCAGTCCTCGTCGACGCAGTCCGCGATGCCGTCCCCGTCGGTGTCGGGGAAGCCCTCGTCGATCTCTCCGTCGCCGTCGTCGTCGAGGCCGTTGCAGGTCTCCTCGGCCGTCGCGTCGGTGTCGGTGTCGGTGTCGGTTCCGATGTCGGTATCGTCTGTCGGCGTCGACGAATCACACGCCATCAGGAAGATGGCGGCGAGCAAGGCTGCGTTCTTCACGTGAGTACCCCTGGGTTGCGGTCTGCTTGAACCACAACTGCAGACGCACATTCCTCGAAACCCAGGAATTTCTGGGGGAGTTGGGCCCCGTCGCCTACGGGCAGAGGTTGTCGAGCGCGATGCGGACCTCGTTGTCCGACTCGTCGCACTCCTTGGCCGTGCCCCAGCCGCTCGGGGACTGCTCGGGATCGTCGATGACCGCGACCAGCTCGTCGTAGGCGTCCCAGCCCTCGACGACGAACAGGATGCCGGTGGTCTTCTCGCCGGGGCCGACCGACAGGCCGACCTCCTGGGTCTCGAGCAGGGTGCGGTTGCTGCCCTTCACGCCGTAGAGCGCCACCCGGGTCGAGGGGTCGACCGTGATGTAGGCACCCTCGTTGGCGACCTGGACCCACACCTCGATCTCACCGCAGCCTTCCTGGCACGGGGGCTCGGCGGTGATCAGAAGGTTCGGGGCCTTCTTTGCGCCAAAGCGCCCGGGGGCCTGGTTGCGGAAGTTGTTGAGCTTGAAGTTGGGCGCGCCGTACCCGACGGTGCCGTCGTCCGCGACGTTGGTCACGTAGTAGGCGTGCTGGTTCCACACCTGGCGGGCGCTGACCCAGTCGTCGTCCGCGGAGCCGAGCACGTACAGGCCGTAGTAGTCCGGGTGGTCGGGCTGGTGGGCGTTCGCGACCAGGATCTCCGCCTTGCCGTCCCCGTCGACGTCCGCGACCAGGGGGTACTCGTGGATGGTCCACGACTTGTGGTTCTCGTCCACGAGGTAGGACTCGAGGCGCTCCCAGGGCTTGAGGGCGCCGCGCTTGACGCCCCAGACGTACAGCGCCTCCTCGTCGGAGAACACGACCTCGGCGCGGTCGTCGCCGTTGAAGTCGAACACGGTCGAGCCGGTCGAGGCGCTGGACCAGTCCTTGGTCGGGGCCACGGCGTAGCGCTCGAAGCGGTCGCCGTTGGCCTCGTTGAAGTGGAAGACCGAGTACCAGCAGGCGCCGGCGACGGCGATCTCGTTGTCCCCGTCACCGTCGAAGTCGGCGATGGTGGGCTGGCCCCCGAAGCTGGGCCGCGAGGTGTCGCAGTTGGGGTGCGCGGGCAGGCCGGCGGGCACGGTGGGGTCGAGCACCGGGTCGTTCGGCAGCTGGGCGATCTGCGGGCACCACGGGGTGCTGCCGTCCCACTGGATGTCCGTGCTGAACACGGTCACCTCTTCGTTGCCGGTCAGCACGACCTCGAGGTCGCCGCGGCTGTCACCGGGAAGGCGGACGATGTCGGCGACCGCTGGATAGCCGTCACGGGCTGCAACCCAGCTTCCCCCGACGTTCTCGCCGAGGTTGCAGTAGATGTCACCCTCGTGGGTGTAGATGTGCTTGCCGGCCACGACCTCCATGGTCCGGCCATCGTTGTCCACGTCGTAGGGGAAGCTGTGGTAGCCGCTGTTCCAGTAGCCGTCGCTGTAGCGGTAGGCGCTGTACCAGCCGCGGCCGTTGCTGCTGGAAGGCTGGCTCCACTCGAGCGCCAGCTCGCTGCCCTCGAGCACGTTGAAGCCGAGGATGACCTCGATGGCGCCGTCGGCGTCGATGTCGGCGATCGCGGGGCCGTGGGCGCCACAGTAGTAGTCGCCGCCGCCGTAGACCGTCTCCAGCTCCAGCTCGATGCTGCTGCCGCGCTGCACGGCCTGGTAGACCGCGGGCCAGCACTCGGTGACGCCGGCCTCGTGGTGGCTGACCATGGTGACGATCTCGATGTGGTCGTCGGAGTCGATGTCACCGACCGCCACGCCCGCGTGCTGGTAGGGCGTGTAGGTCTGCGTGCCGTTGGCGTTGGTGTGGGTCTGCTCGAAGATGCTGGCGTGCACGATGGATCCGTCGCCGGACATCAGGCGCAGCACGCCCGCCTTGTCGTCCCGATCGTGGCCCATGACCGCGACGATGTCGGGGATGTCCCGGTCGTCGATCGCGCCGTCGCCGTTGTCGTCGGTGAGCTGACCGACCACTGGGGCCTGCATCACGCTGGCGATCTCGGGCCACTCCGAGAAGCTCCAGGCCGGCAGGGTGGCTCCGCTGTCCGGATCGACCATCGACTGGGTCATGTTCCACTCGACCCGCACCGAGAACGCTGTGCCTGACGGGCCCGGCACGTACTCGCACGCCGCGTCGGTGGGCACGGTGCCCGCCGCCGGGCCGCCGCCGCAGACCTCCTCGCACTCGATGACGCCGTCGCCGTCCATGTCGGTCTTGACGTCGGGGATGACGCCGTCGCAGTCGTTGTCCTTGCCGTCGCAGATCTCGAGCTGCGCCCCGTGCACCTCCGGGTCGTCGTCCCGGCAGTCGTCGTCGACCACCGCGAAGCCGGGCGTGCCCGGGCAGGCCACCATGGGCATGGACGGGTCGCCGTGGAGATCGCGATCGCCGTCGAGGAAGCCCTCCACGGCGGCGCCCTCGTCGACCCTCCCGTCGCAGTCGTTGTCGAGGAAGTCGCAGGTCTCCGCGAAGCCCGGGCGCACGTCCCGTCGCGCGTCGCTGCAGTCGTCCGCGCACGCGAGCTCGCCGTCCTCTTGCAGGTTGCAGCAGGCGGCGCTGTCGAACCCGTCCCGGTCCACGTCGCGCGCGCCGTAGGTCGTCGGGTCGCAGTCCTCGTCGACGTTCGCCTCG
>CALATR010001041.1 GCA_937891875.1 uncultured Pseudomonadota bacterium
AGACCCACGAGCAGGCCACCCTGGGGCGGGCGCGGGTGACGTTCTTCCCGCCGGGCGCCGAGCTCACCGACCTGGAGATCCGTTCCAAGGCCAACAATGACCTTCTGGTCGGGGTCGCGGTCATCGGGGCGCCCCTGGCGCTCGGCGGGTCCAACGGGGTGCGCCTGGGCGAGGTCCGGGTCGTCGATCCGGTCGTCCGCCTCGAGCTCGACCAGCAGGGCAGGCTCACGTCCTTCCGCAACCCCAACGGCCCCCAGCCCGCGAAGAACCCCCTGCGCGAGCTGCCGCTCACCGGCCTGCACCTCACCGGCGGCGACGTCGTGCTGCTGGTGCCCGACGGCGAGGTCCGGGCGAAGGACCTGGCGCTCGTGCCCGAGGAGAGCGGCGCTCGGCTGACCGGTCGGGTCGACCTGTTCTGGCGCCAGTTCGCCGACGGGGCCGACCTCGACGTCCCGGGTATCCACCTGGGCGCCACCGCCATCGACGTCGACGACCTCGCCGTCAGCCTGCACGCCCTGTCGGTGAGCGGTCCCCTGCACCTGCCGCTCCAGGGCGAGCTGGACGCGATGCTCGCCATCGAGTCCGATCTCGGCGAGCTGTCCCCGCTCCTGTCAGGACCCAGGTTCTTCCTCGGTCATGCCGATGGCCTGGTGCACCTGCACGGTACCCCCGACGCCGCGGTCGCCGACGTCACCCTGCGCGCCCGCGACTTCGCCTACGACGCCCCGGGCAAGGTGTGGCCGCGCACCCGCTACTCGGTCGACGAGGTCGAGGTCGAGGCCAAGGCCACCCCCGGCCGGGTCGACATCACCCGCCTCTTCGTCCGCGAGGAGCACGGCACCATCACCGGCACCGGCGCCATCGAGCCCGTCGCCCAGCCTGGCGGCACCAACCGCTGGGAGCTCGTCAAGAGCGACCTCTCCGGCAGCAGCCTCTCCCTCGCCGACCTGCTGCAGGCCTTCTCCGCCGCCCCGCACCCCTGGGTCGACTTCGACGGCACCGTGCACGCCAGCGTCACCGGCCCCCTCGCGCCCCTGGAGCTCGCCGGGCCGTTCGACATCGAGCTCGCCGACTTCACCGTGCGCCAGGGCCCGGTCGAGGAGCCCGGCTCGACTCACATGCTCGACATCCCCGCCGCCACGCTCACCGGCCAGCTCACCCTGTTCAAGGACCGGATCATCCTGGACGGCAAGGAGCTCGCCACCGGCAACAACCGCGGCAGCGTGGTCGCCGAGATCGGCTTCGGACCGAAGGGACCGCTCGACCTGCGCTTCGACCTGCAGCAGGCCGACCTGGGCATCCTGCGCCCCCTCGGCGGCAGCGCCATGACCGGCCGGGGTCGCCTGCGCGGCCGGCTGTGGGGGGACTTCGATGCGCTCCAGACCCGCGGAACCGGCGATCTGACTGGCTTCTCGGTGTCGGGCATCCCCTACGCCGACGCGCTCACCGCGACCATCGCGTCGCCCGACATGAAGCGCCTCGTGCTCACCGACGCCCGCGGCCGGGTCAAGGACACCCACTACACCGGCCGCTACGAGATGGACTTCTCCAAGGCCGGCCTGCCCATGGACACCGAGGTGCAGATCGAGGACGGCCGGGTCGAGGACCTCATCGGCATGTTCATCGACCTCGGCGACGTCGCCACCGGCGAGCTCCGCGGCGGCCTGCTCCGCCTGACCGGGCCCCTGAACGACCTCGACGGCGAGGCGGACCTTCGCCTCGGCAAGACCGTGCTCGCCGGGGAGACCTTCGAGCAGGGCGTCGCCAGCGGACGCATGGAGCAGGGCACGTTCACGCTGGACGAGATCACCGTCGAGCGCGGCGAGCGCGACCGCATGCAGCTCACCGGCACCGTCGGGCGGGCGTGGGCGCTCGACATGCGCGGCAGCGGCACCCTGAAGGTGGAGGATCTCGACGCCCTGTCCGACCTCGACGGCATGGTCACCGGGGTCGCGACGATGGACCTGCGGATCGACAACACCCTGTTCGAGCCCGCCCCCCACGGCACCATCGACGTGAAGCAGCTGGTGGTGTCCGGACGTCCGCTCCCGGACAGCCGGGTCACCGCCGAGACCAGCGAGGGCTTCCTCGCCGCCCACGGCGATCTGCTCGGCGACGCGATCAACGCCGATCTGAGCCAGGGGCTGTGGGGCGACCAGCCCTACACCGTCACCGCCACCTTCGAGGACCTGCCGCTGGACCGCCTGTGGCCCGTCGCCGCCGACGGGGGCGAGGTCACCGCCCGCATGAGCGGCGACCTCGAGCTGTGGGGCACCTTCGGCGAGGTGTGGAGCGAGCCCGAGCTCCGCATCACCGTCCCCCACGTGCTCGCGCGCTGGGGCACCCACGAGCTGCGCAACCCGGACGCCATGCCCTGGCGCCTCACCCTGACCGGCGACCGCTGGGAGCTCGACGACATCGGCCTCATGGGCGGCGAGACCACCCTGACCGTCTCCGCCTGGGACCGCGAGGGCCTGACCCTGCTGACCGGCGAGGGCCTGGTCGATGCCGCCCTGCTCCCCGCCGTCGTGCCGGGCCTGACCCGCTCGGAAGGCACGTTGGACCTGCAGATCGCGAGCGGCGGACCGGCCGGCGCCTCCGACACCCACGTCGACCTCGTGCTCGACGCGCCGCTCATGCGCCACGAGTCCCTGCCCGCCGCCCTCGAAGACGTGAAGGCGCGGGCGACGCTCACCCCCGAGGCCTTCCTGCTCACCCACTTCGAGAGCAACGCCGGCGGCGGGCGCATCGTCGGGGACGCCGTGCGCAGCCCGCGCCTCGCCGCCCGCTTCGCCGACACCGGCGGCCAGCACCCGGTCGGGCTCATCGAGGCCAAGGACTGGGTGCCCACCCGCTTCGACCTGCTGGGCAAGGCGTCCGACGTGCAGATGCAGTGGGTCGACGACCTGCCGCCCGCCACCGGCGACGCCCTGCTCGCCTTCGACGGGCCGGTCGGCGCCCTGCTCCTGCACGCCGACGTCATCGTGCGGGACATGGCCTTCGTGCAGCGCATCGACTGGGAGGACTGGGTCGTGGCGCTCGAGGACTACCTGCTGGTCGCCGCCCCCCCCAGCGAGGAGGAGCCCTGGTTCGGCCTCGACATCGACATCGTCGCCGACCGCACGATCCGCCTGCTGAACAACGTCAGCGACGCCACCGCCTCCGCCGAGCTGACCCTGCTGGGCGACACTAGCCGCATGGGCATCGTGGGCTCGGTCCGGGTCGAGGAGGGCGTGGTGTACGTGCAGGACCGGGCCTTCGACGTCGAGCGTGGCGAGCTGCGTTTCGACGACCCCTTCTCCTGGGACCCGCTCCTCGACTTCGACCTGCGCGCCGACATCCGCAGCCGCGCGCGCCAGTATCGCGTCAACTACCGGATCAGCGGCCCGTACTCCGCGTGGACCAGCACCACCGTCAGCGAGCCGCGCCTGCCCCAGGCGGACATCAACACCCTGCTGTGGTTCGGCGTCACCGCAGACGACCTCGAGGACATGGGCGAGCTGACCAACGCGGTCGGCATGGTCGCGGCGGACTTCGTGGTGAAGGACTTCGTGCAGAACGACTACCTGGGCCTCGGCCTGCGCGACAACGAGCTGCTGGACCGCCTGCCCAACTTCGACCTCAACACCGGCGTCAACCTGCGCGGCGAGTACAGCTCCGAGCCCCGCCTGCTGATCTCCCAGCGCTGGTCCCCCACCCTCTCCACCAGCGCCGAGATCAACCTGGTCCGCGACGACCACTTCGTCCGCTTCGACTGGCGCACGGAGCAGGCGGTCCTGCTGTCAGCCTGGTACGCGAGCCGCCGCCGAGAAGGCTATTCCTTGCCGATCAATGGCGCAGTGGGCGTGGACGCGCGGTGGGTGTTCGAGTTCGAGTAGGGCAGCGGGCGGTCGCCGTGGGCGTGCGGTCGGCTCGCGAGGATCGCGGTGGTTCGGGCAGTCGTCTCGCGGTGGTTCGAGCGGTCGTCTCGCGAGCGTCGCGGTGGTTCGGGCAGTCGTCTCGCCAACGTCGCGGTGGTTCGGGCAGTCGTCTCGCCGACGTCGCGTCGCTTCGAGGCAGGGGAGTGGAGGGGCGGTCTCCAGTCTCCAGTCTCCAGCTTCGGCCGGCCGAGGAGGATCCTGGCGTGGAGAGCCGGCTGCAATCCCAACCCTTCTGGTATTCGACGGGGTGTTCGTGCGGTGCGGCGCAGGTCCTTGGGGGCACCGTGTCGCACGCGGTTGTCCGCTGCCGTAGGACTGGAGACTGGAGACTGGGGACTGGAGACCGGCCCGCCACTCACCCGCCCGCAGCAACGCGACTCCCGCCAGCGGATCTCGAAACTCGAAACTCGAACCTCGAAACTCTGCCCGCCACTCCCTTACTCGCGCCCTACCGCCTCAGCTGCGCCTTCAAGAACGCCCGCGTCAGCCCCCACGCCTTCTCCGCGTCCTCCGCGTCATACCGCTCGCCCGACGGGTTCGCGAAGGCGTGGTCCGCGTCGTACATGTGGACCGTCACCGCCTTCTCCTGGGCCTTCAGCGCGTCGTGGAAGCCCTGCACCGCCTCCTTCGGGATCCCCTGGTCGTTCAGGGCGAAGTGCCCCAGGATCGGGGCGTTCACCGAGGCGAGCTGCTCGGGATCGTCCACCAGGCGGCCGTAGTAGATGACCGCACCGTCCAGCTCCGGCTCCGCCATCGCCAGCTGCAGCGACCAGCCCCCGCCGAAGCACCAGCCGACGCTCGCCGTGCGGGGCGCGTTCACCTCTGTCTGCAGGTAGCTGTGCGCCTCCTTCAGGGTCGCGATGGCCTGGTCGTTGTCGACCGCCTTCATGAGCCCCATCGCCTCGTCCCGGGTCGTCGCCGCCTGGCCGCCGTACAGGTCCACCGCCAGCGCGGCATAGCCCTCGTCTGCGAGGCGATCGGCCCAGTGTTTGACGTGATCGTTGAGCCCCCACCACTCGTGGATGACCACCACGCCGGGCACCGGCCCGCTCGCCCCCTCGGGCATCGACAGGTAGGCCTTCGAGCCGCTCGGCAGCGAGACCATCGCCCCCTCGAGCTTCGGTGCCGCGCCCTCCTTCAGCTGGTGCGCCGCCTTGAACGCCGCCTCGCTGACCAGGCCGGGCTCCGCCGGCGCCATGCCCGCGTCCGCCGCGTCCTTCACCGCGTCGTCGCTGGGATCGTCCACCACCTTGTCCGGCAGGATCTCGGCCGGCGTCGTGGCGCTGCCGGTGCAGGCGGCGAGGAGCAGGAGCGGGAGCAGCAGTCGCATGGAACCTCCAGGCGTGGGATCGTACTGGAGTCGACCTCGCGCTGCCGTCGGACCCGCTACCTGGATGGCGATGCTCCCCCTCCTCCTGCTCGCGCTGCACGCCTTCGCCGCGGAGCCTGACGACGGCGCGGCCCGGGACGCCACCGACGTCGAGGACCCGACCCGCTATGCCGGACGCCTGGTCAGCTCGGTCGTGCTGGTCGCGGGCGAGGGCACCCTGCCGGAGGCCGATCTCGAGCCGCTCCTGCGCATGTCCGACGAGCCCCGCCTCGACCTCGCCGTCGTCGCCCTGGACCTGCGCACCCTCTA
>CALATR010001042.1 GCA_937891875.1 uncultured Pseudomonadota bacterium
GAGCGCGCAGCCTGGGCTCGGGGGACGCCTTCAGCCTGGTCGTGGACGCGGGCGTCGCTGGCGGGGTGAGCGCATCGCGGGAGAACCCGGCCCAGAACCGCTCGGTCAACGCGAGCCTCGAGGGCTCGGCGTCCTGGAAGCGCTGGGTCGAGGTGAAGCGGCTGGACGGAGACGTCATGCACGTCACCGTCGGGTTCGCCGACGCAAGCAGCCTCGCCGCGTCGGGTGGGTTCGGCGTGGGTCAGGCGAGCATGAAGGGCGGCCTGAGCTCGGCGACCAGCGCGTCGAACCGCTTCGGCGTCACCTTCGACGCCGGACATCCAAGCTTTGACCGAGACTACGAGGCCCTGCTGGACAGTGGATCGCCCGAGGAGGCGCGCCGCATGCTGGTCGACGGCCTGGACAGCGGCCGGTTCACCGACGGCAAGTTCGACAAGTCCGAGACCTCGAAGCAGGACGTCGAGGCGGGGGCGGTGCAGGACGCGATCAGGTTGGCGAACACCCAGGAATCGTCGATGAACAGCACCACCGAGGTGAAGGACGGCCAGGTGATCTCGGACGTCGAGGGTCGCACCATGGACCGCCTCGAATTCGGTCTCGGTGGCTTCGGCAGCAGCCTGGAGGAGGAGTCCATCGCGGCCGGAACCGTCACCGACGGCGAGGCCAGCCTGGACCTGACCCACCGGATCAACAGCGTGAAGTCGAGCACCCAGCTCGATCCCGAGGAGTTCGACGAGCTGATCTGGCGGGCGAAGGACCTGCAGAACTGGCGTGCGGCCGGCGTTCCCAACGGCGAGGTCCTGGGCGAGTGGATGCAGCTGCGCCGGGACGTCGTCGCCCCGAAGGTGGACCCGCTCCTGGCGAAGGTCGACCCGAAGGGCGCCTACGAGCTGGGCCAGGTCGAGGCCATCGCGCAGTTCATCGCCGACGTCGGCCACCCGGGCATGAGCTCGCTCCGACGCTGCATCGACGGCTACGGCGGCGGGAATGCGATCGGTCGGGAGCTCGACCCGTGGCAGCACCACGAAGAGGCAGGTCCGAGGATCTTCCGGTCCGATGCGACCGACGAAGAAGGCAAGCTCGAGGCCGATCTCGAGGCCGCGTGGCTGCGCGTGACCGACGGCGCACCGGAGATCCTGGAGGCCATCGAGGCGACGAGCGAGACGCTCGCGTCCATGAACGCGCAACCGGACATGTGGGCCAGCTACGCCCTGACCTTCAAGCACCCGGTCGATCTCGTGATGGAGGCCTGCTCGTTGGTCTCCGATGCACTCCAGGGCGAGTACTTCGGCCACGGACGCTACGGCCGCGCGGCCGTCGACATGTACACCCTGCTCAACCAGAACCGGTCCGACCTGCGTTCGGCGTACTTCGCCATGCTGGGCAAGGGGCGCGAGGGCGAGAAGGGACTGGCTGGGGACGAGTTCATGGAGCTGGACGCGATCACCGTCGCCATGGCGTCGTTCGGCGATGCCGACGACATGGAGAGCGCCGACGCCCTGAAGTGGTCCGCCGCCCACGCGACGATGCTGGAGACCCAGTCCGCGATGAGCCGCTACCGCGAGCTGGAGGACGGTCTCTTCGAGGATGCCGTGCGCAAGTACGACGGGGGCTGGGGCCACAAGGAGGCCAACGCGGTGTTCGAGGAGATCCAGCAGCTGTGGAAGCACTGGGGAGACGACTGGTCGCTCTGCTACGGCGCCATGAAGCAGATCTACTCCGGCGACGAGCTCTCGAAGCAGGAGAAGGCTGCGGCGAAGAAGTACAAGCCGAACATGAAGAAGTACCACCGGGTCCGCCGGGACACCTGGCCGCGCCAGACCCGGGGGCACATCAAGGACATGCCCGCTCCGTTCTGACCGCGAGCACCGGACCTACGCCCGCTCCGCCAGCGCCTCCCAGCGCTCGTACAGGGCCTCGATCTCGGCGGGCAGCGCGGTCGCTCGGGCCGAGAGCGCGGGCGCCTCATCCGGTCGATCCGACCACAGCGTCGGGTCGGAGAGCGCTTGCTCCACCTCCGCAAGTTCCTCCTCCAACGCCTCGATCCGCGCGGGCAGCTTGTCCAGCTCCTTCTTCTCCGCAAACGACAGGCGGTCCTGGCGCTGGGCCTGCTTGCGCGCCTGGTGGGCGTCCTTGACCTCGCTCTTGTCGTCGGTCGCCGCGGCGAGCTGGCGGGCGTGCACCTCGGCGATCGCCCGCGCCGCCTGCTGGCGATCGGCGTAGGTCTGGACCGTGCCGTCGCCGTGGAAGGCGAGCACCCGGGTGCAGACGCGATCGAGGAAGGCGCGATCGTGGGTGACGACGACGGCGGCACCATCGAAGGAGAGCAGCGCCTCCTCGAGCACCCGCAGCGTCTGCAGGTCGAGGTCGTTGGTGGGCTCGTCGAGCAGGAGCAGGTTGCAGCCCTGGAGCAGCAGCCGGGCGAGCAGCAGCCGGGCCCGCTCTCCGCCAGAGAGGGTGGAGACCCGCTGGGTCAACATCTGGCGGGGGAACAGGAAGCGCGCGAGGAAGCCGGCGACGTGGATGGGCTTGTCACCGACCAGCACGTGGTCGCTGCCGCCGCCGGCCGCCTCCTCCACGGTGTCGTTGTCGACGAGGCCGCTGCGGTGCTGGTCGAGCACGGCCACCTTGAAGCGGGGCGCCTTGTGCACCGAGCCGCGGTCCAGCGCCTCCTCGCCGCCGAGGATCCGGAGCAGGGTCGACTTGCCCGCGCCGTTGGGTCCGAGCACGCCGAGGCGCTCGCCGGCCTGGAGGTTCAGGTCGAGCTTGTCGAACAGCGGCTTGCCGTAGCCCTTGGTGGCCTGGACCAGCTCCAGCACCGAGCGCCCCGTCTTGAGTCCCGTCGAGAGATCGAGGGAGAACGCCTGCTGTCGCTTGAGGCCCGGCTGATCCCGGAGGGCCTCCAGGCGCTGCAGCCGCCCCTTCTGCTTGGTCGTGCGGGCCGCCGGCGAGCGCGACGCCCACTCAGCCTCCCGCGCGATCATCGACAGGCGGCGGTCCTCCGAGCGCTGGAGCTGGGCCTCCCGCTCCGCCCGAGCCAGCAGATAGTCCGCGTAGCTGCCCTCATACGCGACGGTCTGCCCGTCCTCCACCTCGACGATGCGGTCGGCGACGGCCTCGAGCAGGTAGCGATCGTGGGTGACCAGCAGGACCGCGCCCGGGTAGCTGGCGAGCCAGCCCTGGAGCCAGTCGATGGTCTCGGCGTCCAGGTGGTTCGTGGGCTCGTCGAGCAGCAGCACGTCGGGCTGGGCCAGCAGCGCCGCCGCCAGGGCGACCCGACGGCGCTCGCCTCCGGACAGGTTGGCGAGCAGGGCGTCGCGCGGCGGGGCGACCACCCGGTCGAGCATGGCGTCCACCTCATGACCGCGCTCCCAGCCCACGACGTCGAGCCGGCCCTGCAGCCGGGCCGCCGCGTTCATGTCTCCCGCGTCGAGCGCCGCCTGCCAGCTGTCGAGGAGCTCCGCGTGCCAGCCCAGCGCCGCGTCCGCCGCCTCCCCGACGGTGTCCCCGGGCAGGTCCGGCTCCTGGTCCAGCAGGGCCAGGCGACCGTCCAGGGTCACGCTGCCGTGATCCGGCGACTCCTGCCCCGACAGGATCCGCAGCAAGGTCGACTTGCCGGATCCATTGACGCCGACCAGGCCGACCCGATCCCCGGTGGAGACCTCCAGGTCGGCACCCCGCAGGATGCGGCGATCCCCATACGCTTTCTCGATGTCGAAGGCCGCCAGGATCCGCACGATGACTCCGTCAGCGACCGCGCCACGCGCGATCCGCCGACCCCGGTAGCCCGATCGTGTCGTAGGATCCGCCGGGAGATTGCCGTGCGATTTCCTTGCCGGGTCCCAGGACGCGGTGTAGTAAGCGCGCGCTTCGCGGGAGACCCCTGTGGGACCCGCGCTGTCTCTATGTCCAGCTCGGAGGTCGCATGTTTCGCCCCGCTCTTCTCGTCGCAGCTCTCGCTCTGCCCACCCTCGCCCACGCCGCCGAGCCCCTCCCCGGCGAGTCCAACGACGAGGTCGTGATCTTCGAGGGCAAGGAGCGCCTGTTCAAGGGCGTCGAGCAGGCCTACGGCCTGGACCTGTGGGACGAGGGCGTCGGCATCTACGCCAAGGCGGACGTCGCCAGTGACCTCTCCTTCATCATGGAGGGCATGTCCGAGCTGGAGTGGCCCGAGGTCCTGGTCAACAGCTGGAACCAGACCGAGCGCGGCGGCCAGATCACCATCAAGAACAAGGGCGCCGTCTTCCTCGAGATCACCGGCGAGATCTTCGGTGTGAAGCTCGGCTACGAGCTGTGGCGCGAGGAGGTCGACTGGACCGACACCTTCGAGCTGCGCAGCCTCCTGCTCGAGGGCACCCGCCAGGGCAAGACCGTCACCCTCACCGCGACCGGCGACAACATCGTCGACTTCGAGGAGGAGTTCGAGGTCTGGGAGGACACCCTCTACATCACGGTCAACGGCAAGCTCCAGCCGGTGCTCAACGCCACCGTGAACGGCCTCGCCATCGAGGTCGACCAGGGCTCCGTCAACTCCACCGACGGCACCATGCTGGTCGAGCCCCCCGAGGTGAACGAGGGTGAGGTCGAGTTCGACGCCACCTGGGTCGGCGACGTCAAGGGCGAGATGGGCTTCCGAGTCATCCCCACCGTCACCGTCAAGGTCGGCAGCCTCTCCGTGGGCCCGCTGCAGTACCCGCTCGACATCGACATCTTCAGCGACACCGTCTCCCTGGAGTCGGACCGCTCCCTGGTCGTGCACGACCTGCCGTCCATCCAGGCGGGCGCCCGCACCCTCGACTTCGGCCAGGTCACCCTGGGCGAGTCCAGCACCCGCGAGTTCGTGGTTCAGAACCTCGGCAACGTCGAGCTCGAGGGCTACGCCGTGGTCGACGGTGACGGCTTCGTCATGGAGCAGGAGACCATCCTGGTCGCCCGCACCAACGACGGCCCCGCGACCGAGCAGGCCTTCGAGATCGACTTCCTGCCGACCGCCGAGGGCACCTTCTCCGGCACCCTCATCGTGACCACCAACGACCCGGTCCAGCCCGAGCTGCGCATCCCGATGGCCGGCGTCGGCGTGAACCCCGCGGACGACCCCGGCACCGGTGACCCCAACGATCCCGGCAGCGGCGACGGCCTCGTCAGCCAGCCCCACAGCGGCTGCGGCTGCAACAGCACCACCCCCGCGGGTGGCCTGGGCGCGCTCATGGCCCTCGGCCTCGTCGGCCTCGTGGCCCGCCGCCGCCGCAACGGCTGATTCCAGCTCGCGGAAGCGCTGAACGGCGTCGGACGGAAGTCCGGCGCCGTTCGTGTTTGTGGGGGCAATGACCTCGGCGGCGCCTTCGGCGATGGAGCGATCGTGGTGGTCCGCACGCCGGCTTTCACCGCGGAGAAGCTGAGGTTCGGAGGTCTGACGGAGAGAGAGCACCCCGCTCGGCTGTCCAGGTCGACTGCGGGGAAGACCTCCCCCTCCGTCAGATCTCCGGTTCTCCGCTCCTCAGTGGTGAACGTCGCCGTTCGGACCGCCGACTCCCTCCGCGGCGAGAGCCCCACCTTGGCCACGGACTACGGATCCTCAGCCGCCCTCGTCACCGGTAGTCGCCCGCGAAGAACAGCAACACGGCGCCGACGTTGCGCTTGCTGGCGGCGTCTCCGCAGCAGTTGCTGGCGCTGCCCCAGCGGGAGCCGTTGCGGAAGATGTCGCCGTCGTCCTCGATCTTGCCGATCCGACTGCCGCGCACGTACACGTCGCCGTCGTCCTCGACCTTGCCGATCCGGCTGCCGTTCATGTACACGTCGCCGTCGCTCTCGATCTTGCCGGCGCGGCTGCCGTTGATGTACACGTCGCCGTCGCTCTCGACCTTCCCCTTGCGGCTGCCGTTGATGTACACGTCGCCATCGCTCTCGAGCCGGGCCCAGGACGAGCCGCCACGGCGGATGTCGGTGTCGGCGTGGGCCAGCGCGGGCGCCATCGCAGCACCGAGGACGAGCAGGACGGGGATCAGGGTTCGCATGGGGAGCCTCCGGGGCAGAACCTACCCACCGCGCGCGCGTGGGACGAACGCTGGTACGTCCTGCAACAGGCGTTCATTCGATGGGATGGGCGACAATGTCGGGGTCGAGCGGAGCAGCGATGATCGACGACCCCCAGATCCTCGTGACGAGCGTTCGCCTCGCCCTCGCCGAGGAGCGCGACAGCGGCGTCGTGCACTGTGCCGTGGAGCGACGGGTCGCGCGCCTGCCCCACGAAGCCATCGCGGTGCTCGATGCCCTCGCCGGCTCGGACCCCGGGCGACCAGCCCGCCACGACTGGGATGAGTACGACCCCGAAGCCGCCGGGCGCCTGCTGCGCCACCTGCTCTGGCGCGGCTCCGCGGACGGGTTCCCCGCGATGCCGGAGCACCGGGCTGGCCAGCTCGCTGCCGCGTTCCTCGAGGCCTTCGGACCCAGGGCTACATGCTGCTCGAACGTGCGTCCACGCTGGAGCGCGGACCGGCTGATCCACCGACCGATGTTCCAGGCCACCTTCGACGCCGGGCTCATCGTCGCGAACGACGAGTGGGTCGGGCTCCTCTGGATCGTCGACGACTACTGATCCTGCGACCGAGTGGCACGCGCCTCGCAAGTCCCTGGCAGGAGGCCCGATGAACCACCGATCCGCTTCTGCGCTCACGACCGCGATGATCCTGCTGGTGTCGACCTTCGCGACGCTCCCCTACGCCCAGCAGACCGCGAACTCGCACATGGACGCCGGGCCGCTTCTCGCAATCGTGTACGCGACCCTTGCCGTGGTCGCAGCGGCGATCGTGGTCCTCGACCTCCGTCAGCGCTGGGCGTTCGTGCTGCCCATCGCCACGACACTCGGGTACGCGTGGTGGCTGGCCGACCTGGTGTGCGAGAAGTGTGCGACCAGCGGTTAGGCCCATCCTGACGTCGTACGCCTTGCTACACTCCCCCCTTCACGGGAGCGTCCGCCATGAGTCGCCAGGCTGACCTGCTGATCGAGCACATCCGCGAGTCCATCATCGGCGATGACGAGGTCATCGAGGGTCCGTACGGTCCCCGGCGGGTGACCTACGCCGACTACACGGCGTCTGGCCGAAGCCTCCGGTTCATCGAGGACTATCTCCGCAACGAGGTCATGCCGACCTACGCCAACACCCACACCGAGGCGTCCGCCACCGGGCGGCAGACCACGGTGCTGCGGGAGGAGGCGCGGGCGATCATCCACGAGGCCGTCGGCGGCGGCGAAGAGGACATCGTCATCTTCTGCGGCTCGGGCGCCACGGGGGCCATCAACAAGCTCGTCGACGTGCTCAACATCCGGATCCCCGCCGGGCTGGAGGACAGCTTCGACCTGTCCCGCCACGTCCCGGTCGACCAGCGCCCGGTCGTCTTCATCGGCCCGTACGAGCACCACAGCAACGAGCTGCCCTGGCGCGAGTCGCTCGCCGACGTGGTCACCATCCCCGAGGACGAGAACGGCCGCATCTGCCTGCAGAGCCTCGAGAAGGCCCTGCAGACCTACGCCGACCGGCCGCTCAAGATCGGCAGCTTCTCCGCCGCGTCCAACGTGACCGGCATCGGCAGCAAGACCGGCGAGATCGCGACCCTGCTCCACCGCTTCGGTGCGCTGTCGTTCTGGGACTTCGCTGCGGCCGGGCCCTACGTGAAGGTCGAGATGAACCTGCAGGGCGACGGCCCCGACGGGCACCTCGCCTACAAGGACGCCGTCTTCATCTCGCCGCACAAGTTCATCGGCGGCCCCGGCACCCCGGGCCTGCTGATCGCCAAGCGCAGCCTCTTCAACAACCGCGTCCCGGCCGCACC
>CALATR010001043.1 GCA_937891875.1 uncultured Pseudomonadota bacterium
CCGCAAGGCCCACCTGGACCACACCCACGGCTACTTCAACGGCACGAGCCTGTTCCTGCGGGTGCACGGCAAGGACGAGGACGCCCACACCGTCGCCATCGTCAAGCCCACCGGGGAGCGCTACGCGGACTGGCAGGTCGCCACCACCCTGCCCCGCCGCACGGGCGCCCCCCTCGGATTCGGTGCCTTCGAGGCCAAGGACTACGACGAGCTCATCGACTGCCCGGTCGAGATGGGCACCTTCGTGCACGCCTCCTTCGAGGCCGGCGGCATCCCCCACGAGGTCGCGCTCACCGGCGTGTTCGACGTCGACCTCGACCGCCTCTGCGCGGACCTGAAGGTCATCTGCGAGGGCCACCTCGAGCGCATGGGCACCCCGTCCGACCTCGACCGCTACCTCTTCCAGATCATGGTCGTCGGCAGCGGCTACGGCGGCCTCGAGCACCGCACCAGCACCAGCCTGATCTGCTCCCGCGACGACCTGCCCCGCACCGGCGAGGACGAGGTCAGCGACGGCTACCGCACCCTGCTCGCGCTCTCGTCGCACGAGTACTTCCACCTGTGGAACGTCAAGCGGATCAAGCCCGCCCGATTCACCCCGTTCGACCTGCAGAAGGAGTCGCCGACCACCCTGCTGTGGGCCTTCGAGGGCATCACCTCCTACTACGAGCCCCTCGGCCTGGTGCGGACCGGCTGCATCGACCGCGCGAGCTACCTGGAGCTCCTCGGCCGCAAGCTCACCGACGTCATGCGCCGCCCCGGCCGCCACGTGCAGAGCGTCACCGAGAGCAGCTTCTACGCCTGGACCAAGTTCTACCAGCAGGACGAGGACGCCCCCAACGCGATCGTCAGCTACTACACCAAGGGCTGCATGGTCGCCCTGGCCCTGGACCTGACCCTGCGCCTGGGCACCGACGGCCGGGTCAGCCTCGACGACGTCATGCGCGAGCTGTACGCCCGCCACGGCGAGACCGGCACCGGCGTACCGGAGGACGGCGTGGAGGTGGTCGCCAAGGACCTCTCCGGCCTCGACCTGGACGACTTCTTCGAGGAGGCCCTGCGCGGCACCGGCGACGCCATCTGGGAGCGCCTGGTCGGGCTGCTGGAGCAGGCCGGCGTGAAGGCCAGCCTCCGTCCCCGCGAGGGCATGAAGGACCGCGGCGGCAAGGCGGGCAAGCTGGCCGCCGAGAAGTGGGAGACCCGCGGAGACCTGGGCTTCAGCCTCAAGAACGGCAACACCGTCAGCGTGGTGTGGTCGGACTCACCGGCGATGGAGGCCGGCATCGCCCCGGGCGACACGATCGTCGCCATGGACCGGCTCAAGGCGGGCTCAGACCTGCTCGACCGGATCCACCGCAAGCAGCCGGGCGACGAGGTGACCCTGCATGTCTTCCGTCGGGACGAGCTGCACGAGCTGACCGCGGTCGTGCGCACCGCCCCCCGCGACACCGTCGTGCTCACCCGGATCGAGGAGCCCGCCGAGGGCGCCGCGCGCCTGCAGGACGCCTGGCTGGGCTGACCCCGGTCAGTAGTCCTCTTCGTACTTCGCCATCTCGAAGAGGGTCTTCACGTCTGCCTGGATCATGTACAGCAGCGTGAGGATCCCGATGACCAGGCCGATCGGCTGGTTGAGCAGGTTCATCACCGCGGCGATGAAGATCAGCGTGCGTCCCTTGCGGCGGGACAGGCTGAAGCCGGCGACGATGTTGAGGATCGCCAGCGCCAGGATGAACACGAAGGCGAGCAGGCCGATGCCCACGAAGATGCCACCCATGACCGCGGGGGGCGGGTCGTTCGGGTTGGCCGGCAGTGGGGCGACCATGATCATGATGCCCATGCCCACGTAGATCAGCGGGAGCAGGCTGAAGAGCCCGACCAGGGCGCCGTAGATGAAGTGGCCGATGGAGAGCATGCGGGCCTGGCCCTCCAGCTTCTCCCTCCGCTCGAAGTCCAGCTCGTCCACGTCGCCTCCCGGGTTGCGCAGAGTGGGCCCGCGGGCATAACCCCGCGGGGGCGCAGGGGATGAGAACATGCACCAGCAGGGTCCGACCTGGCGGCACGACGGTGTCGCCGCACTGCTGATCGTCTGTGTGGCTGCCATGCTGCTCTGGCGCGCAGATCAGATCGGTCCGACCGTGGACGAGCCCTTCCACCTCATCCGCGGCCTGGCATGGTGGTGGACCGACTCCACCAAGCTGTCCTACGCCCACCCCCCGCTCGCCAACCTGCTCCAGGCCCTGCCCGCCGCACTCGGGCACGCCCCGGTGGAGCTGACCACCCTGCCCGGCTGGACCACGTCCGACCACGCCGCCATGGCCGAGGAGCTCTTCGCCCGGGACTACGAGACCATCCGCCCGATGCTCATGCTCGGACGCCTCGTGACGTCCGCGCTCACGGTGTTGTTCGCCGCCGCGGTCTACCTGTGGACCTCGCGGCGGCTGGGCGCGTGGGTCGGACTGCTCGCCCTCGTGCTCGTCGGCTTCAACCCCACCGTGCTCGCCCACGGCCAGCTGTTCACGACCGATCTGCCCGTCACCTTCGCGATCTTCGGCGTGTTCGCAACCTTCGTCGACTACCTCTCTCCGCGCCGCAGCGGACGCGCCTGGCCCTTCGTGAACCTGGTCGTGTTCGCCCTGTGCATGGCGGCCGCGCTGGGCACCAAGTTCACCTCGGTGGGGCTCATCCCGGTGCTCGGCATCACCGGCATCGTCTGGGCCGCGCTCGGCTGGGGACGCTTCAGCGGCAGGGATGCCGGGGCCGGCCTGCCGTCGACCCCGCCGCTCGGCGTGCGGCTGCTCCGCGTCGCCTCCGAGATGGTCTTCGTCGCCGCCCTCTGCCTGCTCGCCATCGCGGCGCTCTACCGCTTCCAGGACATGTTCCTCACCCCGGCCCAGATGCTCGCCCTGCCCGAGCCCCAGTGCCACCTCACAGACGACTTCGCCGACCAGTTCCTCGAGGGCCGCTGGCTGATCAACGCGCTCCCGAAGCACCTCCCCCTGCCCGTGCCCTACACCTGGCTCTTCGGCCTCGAGATGGTGCGCTTCCACGGGGGCCAGGGCCACAGCTCCTGGATGCTCGGCATCACCTACGGCTGGGGAAACCCGGCGTACTTCCCCGCTCTCCTGCTACTCAAGACCCCGCCCGTGATCCTGCTGGGCGTGCTCCTCGCCGCCATCCGCGGGATCCGCCAGCGCCGCCTGCCCGGCGTCGAGGTCGGAATGGCCCTGCTCATCGGCGGCTTCCTGTTGGGCCTGCTGATGATGTCGCAGCTCAACATCGGGGTGCGCCACGCCCTGCCCGTCGCCGTGCTGTTCAGCCTCATCGCCGCGCTCGCCCTGGTGCGCACGACCCAGGAGGCCTTCGCCCGCCGGGGCCGGCTCGCCGTGATCACGGCAGTGGCACTCATCCTCACCGTACCTGCGGCCGCCGTCTGGAACGCCGGTCGCTACCTGCCGTACTTCAACATCGGCCGCGCTGGCTACCTCGTCAGTATCGTGGGCGAGGACTGGGGCCAGGACAGCATCTTCGTCGCCGACGCCATCCGCGAGCACGGCATGCGCCCGGTCACCTATGTCAGCTACGGCATCGGCAGCGGCCCCGAGGTCCAGCACCAGGGCGTGAAGCCCTACATCATCGGCTGCGGCGAGCCCTACATCCGCCGAGGCTGGATCATCGCGCACCGCGCCCAGGTGCAGCGCTGGCCGCACTGCGTCCGCGGGCTGGGTCAGCTCCCTCCCACCCTGGTCCTGCACGACAACCTGTGGGCGTGGGACGTCTCGTCCACACTTCCATCCAAGCCGCGTTGACAGTGGGACCGGCGTGGGGTGCGGACGCCCCACGGTTCTGTCAGGATGGAGGTCTGGAGTGTCCGTGTCGTTCAGCCTGCCCATCCCCCGTCCCTTCGTCCGGCAGCAGCCCCTGGACGGACCCGACGACACCGCGCTCATGGCGCGCTTCAGGCAGGGTGATCACACCGCGTTCAACCGCCTCTTCGACCGCTACCGCGACCGGGTGATCAGCTACTCCTGGCGCATGCTGCGCAACCGGGAGGAGGCCGAGGAGGTCGCGCTCGAGGCGTTCTGCCGGGTCGTCGAGGGCGCGTGGAGCCCGGGCGGCTCCTTCCGCGCCTTCCTGTTCACCGTCGCCCACCGCCTGTGCGTCGATCGCCTGCGCAAGCGCCAGCGGACCGTGCGCTTCGTCCGCCTGTGGCGCGCCGCGGAGGGCGCGTCGGTCACCCCGGAGCAGTCGGTCTCCGCGGACGAGCAGCATCAGGTCCTGGAGGAGGCCATCGCCAGCCTGCCCGAGCCCCACCGCGCCGCGGTGCTGCTCTACTACGGACAGGAGCTCCGCTCGAAGGAAGTGGCGGACATCCTGGGTATTTCCGATCAGCAGGTGCGCTCGCGCCTGTCGTATGCCCGCAAGCGCCTGCGCACCCTGCTCACCCTCGACGAGCGGGAGGACTGATGCGCGACCGCCGCGATGATGCCGACACCGGCGGGAGCGCTCCCCCGCGGGTGCTACCCTTCGGCACCGTGCCCGACCTCCGGGCCGAGGACGCGTCGGACGAGGACAGCGAGGAGCTGGTCGGGCTGCGCCAGGACGACCTCGACACCGAGGAGCGCGAGCGCCTGGTCGCCACCCTGGCCACCGACAAGGGCGCCCGCGACCGGGCCCGCGCCATGACCCTCGCCCGCCAGCTGGGCGAGCTGCCCGCGCCGATGAGCGACCTGCACCCGGGACACGTGCTCGAGGCCCTGGCGCGTCGCAAGCGGGCCCGTCGCCTGACCCGCACCGCCCTGGCCGCCGTCGCCGTCATCACCGTGGCCGCCGTCGCCGCCCCGCTCGCGGTCTGGTTCTCCCAGCCCGTGCCCGGCCGCATGCTCGACCACGTCGACATCGAAGCCAACGCCACCGCCGCGGGCAAGGTCCTGCCCCTGTGGCGCCGCGGTCAGCTCCCCGCGGACGCCGAGCTCTCCCTGTCCGTCACCACCACCGGCCCCGGCGTGCTCTTCGTCCGGGAGCGCTGGGGCTACGGCCAGGTCCAGCCGCTGGAGCGCGAGTTCATGGTCGGCAACGGCCACGCCGCCGCCACGCGCTGGGAGGTCCAGGCCGGCGAGCACGTCATCCACGGCCCGGTCCACCCCGACCACGTCCCGCTCGACGTCACCTACGAGGCCTGGCTCTGCCCTCCGGGCACGATGGCGCCCAGCGTGCAGCGCTGCCGGGCGGACAAGGTGGACGTGAGCTGGAGGTAGGGGGGCGGGCGGGCGGTGCGGCTGCATGCCATAGTCTGCCTACCAGCACCGCAAGTACGTGCCGAATGCCCCTGACCCGCCCACTACCCATCCTCCTCCTCGCCCTGGCCGCCGCGTGCGGCCGGGGTGCGGCTCCTCCCGATCCCACCTCCGACATCGACGGCGATGGGATCCTGGACGTGCACGAGGGGATGGAGGACCCCGACGGGGACGGCATTCCCAACGCGGGCGACGAGGACAGCGACGGCGACGGCTACCCCGACGCCGTCGAGCGCGGAGACGACGACCCCCTCACCCTGCCGGTCGACACCGACGGGGACCGGATACCCGACTTCCTGGACCTGGACAGCGACGGCAACGGCCTCCCCGACGCCGAGGAGACCACCGGCGGTCAGCCACGGCCGGACACCGACGGGGATGGGATCCTGGACCCCCACGACGTCGACGACGACGGTGACGGCGTGCCCGACGTGCTGGAGGGAGCGGCGGAGTGGCTGGACACGGACGGCGACGGCGATCCGGACCGCGTGGACCTGGACAGCGACGACGACGGGATCCTGGACCAGCACGAGGGCCTGCCCCTGGTCGCTGGCGCGCCGTACGATCACGACCAGGACGGTATCCCGGACTCTCGCGACCTCGACAGCGACGGAGACACCCTCGCCGACGCGGACGAGCGTGGAGAGGAGACCGACCCCCGCGATACCGACGGCGACGGCAGAGCGGACTTCCGCGACCGCGACAGCGACAACGACGGCCTGGCCGACGACGATGACTACCTGCTTGCGGACCCATTGTCCGAGGACGCCGACGGCGACGGCGTCCGTGACGGCACGGAGGTCGAGCTGGGCACCGACCCGAGAGACGCCCAGTCCGTGCCAGCCGAGCCGCTCTACGTGGTCCAGCCTCGACTGGATGTCGAGGAGCTACGCAGCCTTTCGGTGGATGTGGGACGGCGCAGGGTGGACGTGTACTTCCTCCTGCGGGGTCAGAACGTAATTCCAGGAAAGCACAGCGAAATAAGCCGCACTGATCACGTGCAGGAGGTGGTCACCGCGCTTGGAGAGGTGCTCGATGCACACGACCCCGAAGTCGCGGTAGGTCTGGGACTGTACTTTGCACGCTCCCATGTGGTCACCGCCCAGATCCACGAGAGCGGAAACCCCACCTTTGGCGCGCACGTTCCACTGCTGATCCCGACCCGCGGAGCGGCAGACATTGGTCCCGCCATCGCCCGCTGGGACGACCTACAGAACGCGTGGCCCGCGGACGGCGCCCTCATGGCGATCCACCAGGCGCTGACCGGCGAAGGCTACGACATGAACTGCGACGGCGTCTTCCAGCCCTCGGCCGACGTCAAGCCGTGGAGAGCCTCGCCAGCGGACCTTTTCGGAGGCACAAGCGGCAGCTTGGCGACCGACCTCCGCGCGCCACCGGGGAGGTTGGCAGGCATGGGTCGGCGGCCGTTCGCCATGCCGGTGCTGCTCCTCGAACCGAACGGGATGTCGGACCCTGACGGCCTGGGCGGTGCGTGGGCCACATGGCCTTGTGACGGATGCCCGGAGCCCACATCGGCGGAGATCGCGACGGAACTCCAGGCACTGGGTGGACAGCTGGTCGTGTTTGACGTCGAGGGCTTGTACCAGGACGGGGCACCCGGAGAGCTGGTCCGCGATCTGGTCGACATCTTCGACGCGTACGCCGATCTCGACATGGACGGCGACCGGGACGATCCGTTGATTGTCCGTGGTGCCCAGCTGGATTCGGAGCTGGCACTCGCCAACCTGACGGAAGACCTCCGCCGCATCATCCAGCACGCCATCGCCTCACGGGACTTCGACCGTGTCGACTTCAAGGTCGTCGGCGACGAGCACGGCCTGGTCCAGCGCTTCGACCCACCGTCCATCGACATTCCCGAGGGTGGCACCGGAAAGACGTCGGTCACCCTGACGTTCCGAGGCGTCGTGCCCCCGGCGGCCACCGACCAGGTCATCCGCATGGAGCTGGTGGCAGCCGGAGACGGCGTGGTCTCCCTCGGCAGCCAGCCGTTCATCGTGGTCGTGCCGGGGCGTGGGCTGGACTGACCACGCGCTCCCACCGACGCTGGTGGGAGCGCTCCATGCTGCAGGATGTACCGACCTCTCGCCCCCCAGACTGCAGGAGCTAGGAGCACCCCGAACGAGGAGCTCCCATGCGTACCCCCCTGCTCGCCCTGACCCTGCTCACCGCGTCGTGCGGCCTGTTCTCCGGCCCCGCCGTCAAGCCCGTGCAGCTGGTCAACGGCTTCGACTTCCCGCTCACGATCACCCTGACCAGCGAGGGCGGCAGCGAGACCTCCTACGAGCTCGCGCCCAAGGCCCGGGTCGGGCTCGACGTCTCCGGCAGGTACACCGTCAGCGCCAAGAAGGCCGACGGCACCGAGGTGGACAAGAAGACGGCGAACTTCGCGTCTTCGAGCGAGCGCAAGGACGGCTGCGTCGAGTTCTTCAACCCCGGCGGCGCCGCGTACTACGTCGCCGAGGAGATCCAGTACGGCGACACCACCTACGCGCCGAAGATGTCGACGATCGCCGGGAAGAACCACGCCACCCTGTGCGCCACCTGGGGCCTGGACGTGGACCAGCCCCCCGAGGCCATCTCCACCTCCGACCAGTACGCCATGAGCAAGACCTACAAGTGGATGCACGAGGGCGGGGACGGCACCTGGGTGAGCAGCATCGAGCACCTCCTGGCGGATCAGGAGCGGAACAAGCCCGCCGACAACTCCTCGATGATCCGCGCCTGGAACGTGGCCATCGCCATCCACAAGCACGACCGCGGCAACCCGCGACTCGCCGCGCTGGGCCCGAAGTTCCACCACGCCTGCAAGAACGCCCTGCAGGACTTCTTCACCTCGGGTCCGCTGGTCGGCGAGCAGGAGCGCAAGTGCCTCGACAACCACGCCGCCATCTTCCCCGGCGGCTGACCTACTGCAGCCGCACGGTCAGCGCGCGCTCCGGGTCCAGGTAGCCGTCGTTCATGAGGGTGAAGGTCACTTCCGACGGACCGTCGTCCAGCTCTGGCGCGTAGTCCAGGTAGACGGTCCGCACCGGCAGGCCGGTACCCTCATCCGTGGGCGCGACCTCGATGGGCAGCTCGCCGTTGCGCCGGGGGTCGAGATCGAGCGTCAGACCTGGGTTGTCGACCGCCCCGACCTCTTCGAGCAGGACGACGAAGTCACCCACGTTGGACAGGGTCACCGGGACCCGGGCCGCCTCGCGGCGAGGGAGCTCGATGACGTCGGGGTCGACCCGCAGGGCACCGGCGACGCCCTCCCCAAGCAGAACGACCTCGATGGGTGCGCCCTCCGGGTTCGCGGTGGTGTCGATGACGAGCCGCCCCTCGTGCTCACCCACCCGCAGCGGTCGCCAGCGCACGGTCAGCCGGGCGGTCGCGTCGGGCTCCAGGAAGCCGCCCGTCGGGTCACGATCCAGGTAGAAGCCCTGGTTCTCCGGGATGGTCGCCGCGTCGAGGAACTCGAGGGTGACCGGCGAGGTGTTCTGCAGCCAGACGTCCTGGGGGCGGGCCTGCTCGCCCATGCGCTGCTTGCCGAAGTCGATGACATCGACCGAGGGGTAGACCGAGGGGCCGTCGGTGTCGGTGTGGCCGGGGCGATCACCCGTGTCGCCCGAGTCGCCCGAGTCGACGACCGCGCCATCGGTGCACGCACCGAGCAGCAGCACCAGCACCCACCCACGCAGCGACACGAGACCTCCCAGAACACCCTGCCACGGATGCATACGAGCCGCAGGACCGATCCGTGACCGCCCCCCCCAACTCGACCCCACCGCCATCCCGCGCTATCCGCCTCCGTTCTCCCGCGAGGCCCCCGTGCGCTCCTCCCTCCTCCTGATCTTGCTGGCCGCCTGTGCGGCGCCCCACCCGTCCACCGAGCCGGTCGCTCCGTACGACCCCCTGGCCCTCGTGGACCCGTTCATCGGCACCGGCGGCGAGGGTGCCGAGGTCATCGGGCTGAACCCGGGCGCAGCCGTGCCCTTCGGCTTCGTGCAGGTCGGCCCGGACACCCGGGACAGCGCCATCGGCCAGCCCGGCTTCTACCACTTCGGCGGCTACTTCCACGAGGACGACCTCATCGATGGCTTCGCCCACACCCACGCCAACGGCATGGGGGTCAACGACCTGGGCGGCATGCACGTCATGGTCCGCGACGGCTGGGACGACGCCTGGATCACGCCCAAGCACCGCGCCGCGACCTTCTCCCACGACCAGGAGCACGCCAGCCCCGGCCGCTACGGCGTCACCCTGCTCGACCAGGACATCGACGTGGAGATCGCCGCCACCGCCCGGGGCGCGGTGCATCGCTACACCTTCCCCGCGGGCGCCTCCCCCACGCTCCTGTTCGACCTCGACTATGGGCTTGGCGACGTCACCATCGCCGAGGCGAGCGCGTCGGTCGACGGCAGCACCATCGAGGCGTACCAGCTGCTGAAGGGCGGCTACAGCAGCAGGACCGGCGGCATCCCCCACTTCGCCCACGCCACCGTCGAGCCGGCCCCCAGCGCCACCTTCGTCTGGTCGAGCGAGAGCGGCCCAGCCGAGGGCACCCAGGTCGAGGGCACCGCGGTGGGCCTGCGCCTCGCCTTCCCCGCGGGCACCACCGAGGTGACCCTGCGGATCGGCCTGTCCACCACCGGCTTCGAGGGCGCTGCGGGCAACCACGCCGCGGAGGTCGCCGGCAAGAGCGTCGAGCAGGTCGGCGAGGAGGCCGAGGCCGCGTGGCGGGAGGTCTTCGATGCGATGAAGATCGGCGGAGGAACGGAAGAACAGCGGATCATCGCCCACACGGCGATGTACCACGCCTGCCTCTGGCCCAACCTCTACCAGGACGCCGACGGCGCGTATCGGGGCTTCGACGACCAGATCCACACCGCCGACCACCCGTACCACTCGGCGTTCTCCCTGTGGGACACCTTCCGCACGACCCACCCCCTGTTCACCCTGACCATGCCCCGTCGGCACGAGGACATGCTGCGCAGCCTGCGGCTCATGGCCGATCAGGGCGGCGACCTGCCCAAGTGGCCGATCGGCAACGGCTACACCGGCGGGATGGTCGGCTCCCCGGGCGCCATCGTGCTGGCCGAGGCGCACCTCAAGGGCCTGGACGTAGGCGATCCCGACGCGGCCTTCGACATCGCGGTCATGGCAGCGCAGGGCGTGCGCCCGAACGCCGGACGCGGCGGCATCGAGGCCTATCGCCAGCTCGGCTACGTGCCCCACGACCAGGTGGGCGGCGCGGCCTCGCGGACCATCGAGTACGGCTGGGCGGACCACGCCCTGTCCACCTGGGCGCGCGACCTCGGCCGCGACGACGTGGCCGACGAGCTCCTCGCCCAGTCCGAGGGGTGGGTGAAGACCTGGGATCCGGACCAGGAGGCGTTCGTCGGCCGCAACGCCGACGGCAGCTTCAACGTGGTGGAGAAGCCCGAGATCTGGGCCGACGACTACGTCGAGGGCACCCTGCAGCAGTACCTCTTCGGCGTGCCCTGGGACGTGGACGGGCTCATCGACCTGCAGGACGGCGGGGACCGCGAGGCCTGGCTCGCCCGCACCGACGCGTTCTGGGACGCCGCCCACAAGGAGCCCGACGATCTGCTGTACGACTCGTACTACTGGCACGGCAACGAGCCCGCCCTGCACTACGCCTTCCTGATGGGCCTCGCCGGCGACCGCGCCCGCACCGCCCGGGAGGCGCGCTGGGTGCTCGAGACCCGCTACGACACCAGCCCCGCCGGCCTCGACGGCAACGACGACGCCGGCACCCTGTCCAGCTGGTACCTGCTCGCCGGCTCCGGCCTGTACCCCATCGCGGGGACCACGCGGTACGCGCTTGCAAGCCCGATCTTCGAGCGGGTCGAGCTGGGCTCCGGCATCGTCATCCGCGCCGAGGGTCTCGAGGACGGCGGGGTCGTGCCGGTCGAGATCCGCCTCGGCGATCGGGTGGTCGAGGAGGGCTACGTCGAGCACGACGAGCTGATGGCGGCCGGGGAGCTGGTGTTCGTGCTGGAGTGAGGGCGTCACAGCGCGGTCCCGCTCCCCGTACACTCGAACTGGGAGAGTCCTTGCGCCACCTCATCGCCGCCCTGCTGCTCACGGCCTGCGCCGCACCCGCGGTGCCCACGAGCACCGACCTCACCGACGACACCGACCAGCACGTCATCGTGCCCGAGGGCTTCGGCGACGTGCGCGGTCGGATCTGCACGCCCGCTGGGGATGACTGGGTGGGTGGCGCCGAGGTGTCGGTGCAAGGAGCCAGCGGCGACCTGGTCACGACGACCAACGCCCAGGGCTGGTTCACCCTGCAGGCCGTGCCCGCCGGCCCCCAGGTCCTGCAGGTCCGCAGCGGCAGCTTCACCGCCCAGCATCCCGTCGAGGTCCAGCCGGACCTCCTCAACGAGCTCCCCGAGCCAGCCTGCCTCGGCGCGGACGATCTCGACATCCTGGTCATCGACGGCCGCTTCGACGACGTCGGGTCCCTGCTGACCCAGCTGGACGTCCCGTTCGACGTGGTCGAGGCGGCAGCAGCCGAGGAGATCCTCTCCGACGGCACGCGCCTCGACCCCTACGACGTCATCCTCATCGAGTGCGGCGCCACCGTGCACTGGGCTCAGGACCGCCCGCCGACGGCCCTGCGCACCTGGGTGAGCGAGGGTGGCTCGCTCTACGCGTCCGACCTCACCTGGCCCGTCATGGCCACGATGTTCCCCGACGTGGTGCAGTTCGCCGGCGGGCGCCCCAACCAGGGCCGCGAAGGCTCGGCCCAGGCGAAGGTGCAGGACGCCCTTCTCCGCGAGCTGCTGGGCCGCGACAGCCTGAACATCCACCTGGAGCCTGGCTGGGCCGTGCTCTCCGGCGCCTCCGCCGGCACCGTGCTCATCGACGGCCGCGCGCTGCTCGAGAACCTCGAGTACGTGCACGCCCCCCTCGCCGTCCGGGGGAAGGTCGACGACGGCCGCGTCCTCTACACCTCCTTCCACCAGCACGATCTCGCCAACGACGACGCCGTCCTCATGCTCCGGGCCATGCTGCTGTCGTTGTAGGCCGACCTCCCTGCACGCCGGTCCGACCGGGCTAGGTCCCCGACCTTCCCGGAGCTCGCGTGCGCCTGATCGCCTCCGTCCTGCTGCTCGTCGCCTGCACCGGCGCGCCCACGGTCGAACCCCCGGCCCTCGATCCGCTGCCCCAGGCCGCCCCGGTCTCCGATGGCGCGTTCGGAAGCTATACCCTTCGCTTTCCGCAGCCAGGCACCCAGTACTTCGAGGTCGAGCTGGTCCTGCCCCACGCCGAGTCCGGCATGGAGCTGCGCATGGCCGCGTGGACGCCGGGCTCGTACCTGATCCGCGACTACGCCAAGCACGTGGACACCGTCACCGCGGACGATGGTGCCGGCAATCCCCTGTCCATCGACAAGGTCGGCAAGGACACCTGGAAGCTCGAGTTTGCCGGGGATCCCCAGCAGGTGGTCGTGCGCTACCGGGTCTACGCCGCCGAGCTCAACGTCCGCGGAAACTGGGTCGAGCCGAGCTTTGCCCAGCTCAACGGCGCGCCCACCTACCTGATCCCCGTGGGCCACGAGGCCGCCACCTACGACGTGCGCCTGGAGCGGCCCGACGCGTGGGCCAAGATCTCGACCGCCCTGCCGCCCCACCCGTCCGGGGAGGCCAACCGCTTCCGGGTCGGGCACTACGACGTGCTCGTCGACTCGCCGATCGTGCTCGGGTACAGCACGGTCTCCACCTTCGAGGTCGCCGATCCCGCCCGTCCCGACCGCATGGTGCGCCACCGCCTGGTTCACGAGGGCGACCTCACCGGCTGGAACACCGACAAGGCCGCCCGGGACGTCGAGCGCGTCACCCGCGAGATCATCGGCTTCTGGGGCGGCATCCCCTACGACGACTACACCTACCTCAACCTGGTCGTGGACAAGGGCGGCGGCCTCGAGCACAAGGCCAGCACGCTCATGCACGCCCGGCGCTGGCCCAACCACAAGAAGTGGCTCGGCCTCGTCAGCCACGAGTACTTCCACACCTGGAACGTCAAGCGCATGCGCCCGGTCGAGCTGGGTCCGTTCGACCTGTCCGCCGAGCGCTACACCCGCTCCCTGTGGATCGCCGAGGGCCTGACGTCTTACTACGACGACCTGATCCTGCGCCGCGCCGGCCTGCTCGACGACGAGGAGTACCTGGGGCGCATGTCGGACAACCTGCGCACGGTGCAGCGCAAGCCCGGCCGCTTCACCCGCTCCCTCGAGGACGCGAGCCTGGACGCCTGGATCAAGTACTACCAGGCCGACGAGAACCACGACAACGTCAGCGTCAGCTACTACTCGAAGGGCGCTGTCGTCGGGTTCATGCTCGACGCCGAGATCCGCGATCGAAGCGGTGGATGGGCCAGCCTGGACGACTGCATGCGCCTCGTCTACAGCCGTCACAGCGGGGAGTCCGGCTTCACCCCCGAGCAGTTCCAGGCGGCCTGCGAGGAGGTCGCGACCGTGCCCCTCGACGACTTCTTCGAGCGCTACGTCCGCGGCACCGACGAGCTCGACTACAGCACGGCCGTCCGGGTGTTCGGCCTGCGCTTCAAGACCGACGCGCCCCCGGAAGAAGACGAGGAGCCCACGCCCACGACGCCGTGGCTGGGCATGAGCGTGTCCGGCGGCACCGTGCGCTCCATCGTCAAGGACGGGCCGTGCTGGGACGCAGACGTCATCGCCCAGGACGAGCTCATCGCGATCGACGGCTACCGCGTGCACGGCAGCCCGGACGCGCTGCTGAAGCAGTTCCGCGTGGGCCAGGAGGTGGCCCTCACCCTCTCCCGCCGCGGCCAGCTCCGCACGACCTCGGTGGTCCTGGCGCCCATGCCGGACCTGGACCGCTACGCCCTGGAGATCGACCCGCAGGCGCCGATCGAGGCGAAGGACCGGCGGAAGAAGTGGCTGGCGAGTGCGCTGGGGGAGGCGGAGGTCGAGGAGGAGACTGGCGGGAAGTCGGGAGAGTAGCTTCGCTTTGGGGGAGTGGCGGGGCGGTCTCTGGTCTCTGGTCTCTGGTCTCTGGGCCCACGGCGGCGTGGGTGGGACTCACACTCCGGTGCGGGTGGGCCGGAACCGGTGGTCCACACGCCGATTCTGCGCGCGGCACCTGCCAGGAGACGGCGTCTCGACCCGCCGCCAGCGTGAAGCGCACAGCCACGCTCCGCGCCAGCAGCCCCTGCTCGGAGCGGGCCCCAGAGACCAGCGACCAGAGACCGCCCTTCCACTCCCCCGCTCGCGGCAACGCGACGCCTCGCCAGCCCGGTGCCCGCCGCCACGGGACTCCCCGCGAGACGATCCGTCGCCGGACTCCCTAGAACCCCAGCCCCGGGAACAACGCCCGCCCCGCCGCCCGAAACGGCCAGGGGATGCTGGCCAGCACGATGAGCAGCGACAGGCCCATGCCCACCGCGGTCCACACGTGCTTCGCCTTGTCGGTCTTGCCGCGCTTCACGAACACGTACGCCACGTGCATGAGCACGATGCCCACCACCATGCCGGTGACGTGCTCCACCGCCCAGAAGCGCAGGACGCTGTCCTTCATGACCGCACCCATGCCGCCCGAGAACAGCCCCACGCCGAACGGCGAGAGCCCGAGATACAGGATCAACCCGATCAACAGCTGGGTGTCCAGGCTGATCAGGTAGGCCAGGTTGGTGAGCTTGTGGCGCTTCTCGAAGGCGCCGCCGGAGGCCAGCGCGACGATGGCCTGCGCTACGGCAGCAGTACCGGCGAGCAGGACGACCCACCGCAGGATCGAGTGGATCACGAGCACGGTCGTGTAGGCCATGGGGTCGACTCCAGCGTGAAGCTCGCGCCCTAACCGGGCGGGGCCTGGACGCGAGTGCAGCGCAAGGCCGCGCCCTCCACCGCGCACGACGCAACCCTGTGCCCGTTCGCTGGATCTCTCCTGGAATCCGCTGGAGCGGACCCTCGCAATCTGCTACCTTCCTCCGGCGCGCTTTGCTGTTCTGTCTGTTCTGTGGGAGGACTCTCCATGTCCCGCTCCCCTTCCTCTGGGGCGACGTCCCGTTCTACTGCTGGCAAGGGCATCATGCCCGACGGCCCGGGCTCGCGAGCCCATCGTGCCGAGGACGCACCTGCCGGCTCCGTCGTCCAACGAGATGCCACCGCTGGCGCCGACATCGGCGCTGGCTCGTTCGCGGACTCCCTCCCTGCCTCTGCAGGTGCGGTCACGACGGGCCACTTCCACGATGTGCTCGGCAACGGCCTCCTGCTGGACGCCATGTCCGGTCAGGACTCCGCCGGCTTCGGCGGCGTCGTCGCCGGTGAGGTGACCGCCGCGCTCGGTGGTGTGCACGCCCGTGGCACCGAGTCGAACCAGGCCATGGCCCAGGCCATGCGCGACGCCATCAGCTCGGAGGCGCACGACGCCCTGTCCGCGCTGCACATCGGCGGCGGCCACCCCATCCCGGGCATCCACCGGGAGCGGATGGAGCGGGCGTTCGACCACGACTTCGGTCACGTCCGCCTGCACACGGACGCCAAGGCCGCCCGCGCGGCGGAGGCCATCAGCGCCTACGCCTTCGCCATCGGCAGCGACATCTTCTTCGGCCAGGGCACCTTCGCCCTCGGCTCGTCCCGGGGCGACCGCCTGCTCGCCCATGAGCTCACCCACGTCGTCCAGCACGACGAGGGGCGGATCGGTCCCGTCGGATCCGATCAGGACGCGGTCAGCTCGCCGTCGGATCCGCTGGAGCGCGAGGCCTACGGAAACGAGGTCCGCATCCTCAACATGCTGCACCAGGTCGACTCGGAGCTCCGGGCCGAGGCGCGCGGCAAGAAGGACGAGGAGCCCCAGCAGCAGAGCCAGCTCGGGCAGCACACCCAGCAGGAGTCCGCCTCGGAGCTGGACTCTGCCGAGGTGGACGCGCAGGACACCACCCTCGACGCCCTCTTCTTCAGTCTCGACGACCTCTTCGGGAATCTCTTCAGGCAGTTCCACA
>CALATR010001044.1 GCA_937891875.1 uncultured Pseudomonadota bacterium
GCCCGAGGTCGCCGACCGGGTGTTCGATCCGTACTACACGACCCGGGCCAAGGTCGGCGGGACGGGCCTCGGGCTGGCCACGGTCGCTGCGGCGGTCAACGAGGTGGGCGGACGGGTCGAGGTGATCCGCACCGCGCCGGGGGAGGGGACCGTCATGCAGGTCCTGCTGCCCCGGGTGCCCCTGCACGAGGCGTCCGACGCGGACCGTGCGCAGCCCGAGCGGCCCGTCGCCCGTGGCGGCCTCCGCGTGCTCGTGGTCGACGACGACGAGCGCGTGCTGTCCGCCGTCGTCCGCCTGGCTCGCCGCCTGGGCTGGTCCCCCGAGCCGGCCCGGAACCTCGAAGCGGCGATCGCAGGCGCGAAGGGCGGGGACTTCGATCTGCTGCTCACCGATCTGGTGCTCGAGCGCTCGAACGGGCTGGCCGTGCGCGACGCCGTCCGCGAGCTGCATCCAGGGATCGCCGTCGTGCTCATGACCGGCCACGCCGGGGAGATGGTCTCGGGGTTGACCGAGGACGACGTCGTGCTCAACAAACCCTTCCGCGCCCAGGAGCTGGAGGCGGCGGTGGCGCGGGCCCTCGCGGAGCGCGACCCGCCCCCGCCCTGAGATCAGACGATGGACGCGTACAGTCGCGCGGTGGCCTCGGCGACCGCGGTCGGGTGGTAGCGGTGCGCGCCGGCCCGCATGCGCGCGCCCCAGGTCCGGGCCAGCTCGGCGTCTTCGAGCGGCCCCTGCAGGGCATCGGCGATGGACTCGGGGGAGCGGGGGTCGCACAGGCGGCCGCTGACCTGGTCGAGGAACATCTCGGCGGCGCCACCGGCGGGGGCGACCACGCAGGCGACGCCCGCAGCCGCGGCCTCGGCGATGACCATGGGGGCGGTCTCCTGGAAGCTCGGCAGGGCGACGATCCGCGCGCCGCGGAGCTCCTCGAAGACCGCGTCCCGATCGAGGGAGCCGAGGAAGTGCACCCGGTCGCCGATCCCGTAGCGGGCGACGGCCTGGTCGAGCTCCTGGGCGTAGTCGGCGTCGATCCGGGGACCGGCGAGGCGCAGCTGCACGTCGACACCGCGGCGGGCCAGGATGCCGACCGCCTCGACGGTGGCCAGCGGGTTCTTGCGTCGTCCCAGGCTGCCGATCTGCACCACGACCGGAGGTGCGGCGCCCGGATCGGCGTTCACGCCGTAGAAGTCCTCGTGGATGGCGTTGGGGACGAAGTGCCAGCGCCCGCGCACGTGCTGCTCCAGCTCCTGCACCACGTGGCCGGCGATGGCGATCAGGTGGCGGTAGTGGCGCAGCGGGCGGGTGTCCCGGACCGAGGCGAGCGCGGTGCGGGCCGCGCCGAAGCGTCCGCGAAAGGCGGCGTCCTTGCCGGGGATCCCGTGCACGGTGAACACGGTCGGCAGCCGGGACGGGCCGAACAGGTTGGCGTTGGCCTGCACGTGCACGACGTCCGGGCGAAGCTCGCGGGCGATCTCGTGGATCGGCTGGTTGATGAGGCGACCGATGGCCAGGCGCGACAGGGGTCCGTCGAGGCGCAGGCGGCGCACCCGGGCCCGACCATCCTCGGAGAAGTCCGACCATGGTGTGCTGGCCGGCACGGCGATGCCCGCGTGGAGCACGTGGATCTCGGCGTCGGGGTCGACCTTCAGCAAGCCCTCGACCAGGCCCGCGGTGGCGGTCGACACCCCGCCGGTCGCGCGGCCGGGCGCCTCGGGGAAGCTGGGGGTGACCATGAGGATCCGCACGGCTACCCCTTCAGCGGAAGGATCGAGAAGATGGCGGACATCCCGGCATCTTCGAGGGGAATGTCGCGGACGTGGCGCTTGCTCGCCAGGTCGTAGACCCCGATCCGGGTCGGCGCGGGCTGAGGCGGGCGCGTCCGGCGCTTGATCCACTGGAGGTTGCGGTACAGGCGGGTCGTGCGGATCCGGCTGAACCCGACGAACGCCTCGTCTCCGTCTACATGCAGGCCGCGACACCAGCCCAGCGGGTCGTCGGTCGGAGTCAGCGGGTTCAGGTCCAGCAGCTCTCGCCGCTCGAGCGTGTGCGCGTCGAAGGTGGCGAGGTGTCCGTCGACCGAGGTGATCCGCACGACGTCTCCGTCAGGAACGCCGTCGTGCACGCGTTCGACGCCCACGTCCATGCGCTTTGTGCGGTCGTCCAGACAGATCGCGTCCCGCTGCTCGAAGCGGGTCAGCCAGATCTGGCCGTCCAGCTCGAAGGTGTAGTTCGGATGCGACTTGTGGGGCTTGGTGCTGTGGATCCGCCGGTAGTCCGTGCTCCGGTCGAACCGGTCCCACACGTCCTCCTCCAGCGCCGGGCGCATGGACTCGAGCTGGTCGTCCGGGCCGACGATCACGAGCGCGTCGAGCCCGGTCGACACCACGTGCAGGTCGTCTCCGTGGGGGCGGACGTGGTGCAGGTCGTTGAACACCGGCAGGGAGACGTGGCGCAGCTGCTTCAGGTCGGGCCAGCTGTAGACCAGGACTTCTGTGAGCGTACACAGGTACAGGCGGTCGCCCTGCAGGGTGCCCGCCTTGAAGATCATGGAAGGAAGCCCATCCGCGGCGAGCTCTGCCGGCGTGCGCCAGGTCAGGAGCGTGCGCGAGGCGCCGGTGTCGAGGTCGACCTCCAGCAGGAGCGCGTCCTTGTAGCGCCCCTCCTTGTCCATGAACGCGGCGTGGGTGCGCTGCGTGCCTCCGGTGACCAGCGCCTTGCGGCCCATCGATGCTCCGGGTCTGTGGTGCGTGGGTGGCTTGTCGCGATGCAGTGCAACCCATCGGCAGGCTTCGTGCCAGCGTGAGAGGGACCGCGGTCAGGGGCGTCGCTCGCGGAGGAACAGGGCGATCGCCGCGGCGAGCAGACCCCCGGCGAGCACCGACGCCACCGTCCACCACTGCCAGGGTCGGGCCCACGCGATGAGGTCCGCGCTCACCGGCGAGACGTAGGCGACCTCGGGCTCCTCCGCGCACAGGGCGCGCTGCCCCGGACCCCAGCGCATCGGCGTGCCGTCCAGCGACCGACCGTAGATCCGCTCGGTCAGGCGGTGCTCGGCGCAGGCGACCGCGAGATCCCCCTGGGCGAGGCGCCGGTCCCGGCGATACGCGTGCACGGCCAGCTCGTAGACGTACCAGTCCTCTCCCTCGACCAGCCCCAGGAAGTCGCCGTACGGCAGGTGCGCACCGCGGGTGATGAGCTGCCGGCGGGCGTCGGTGTCGGCGGCGTCCAGGGCGTCCAGCTCGGCGCGGGAGAGCCGGCTCGTGAACGTGTACGGACCCTCCTGGTGGACCTCGCCGAAGCCGACCGTGCCGTGCTGGAAGGCGGCGACCCACAGCACCAGGACGGCCGCGTGGGCGGGGACGACCGACCAGGGCATGGGGGATCCGCCCCGGCCGATCCGCAGGGCCTGCCAGGCCAGCAGCACGCCGACCGTGGCCGCCTGGGTGTCGAGCAGCACGTCCTCGATGGCACCGGTGCGCATCGGGTGGGCCCACTGGATGCTCTCGTCGAGCATGCCGGCCGTAAAGCCAGTCAACACGCCCACGATCGCGGTCGACAGCCCGGCCCGGCCGCCGAGGGCGAGGGCCCGGAAGCCGAGCGCGCCCAGGGTCGTGTACTCGAGGATGTGCAGCGCCTCGATCGGCACCTTGTAGCTGCCGGAAAGGAGCCACACGACGGCGCCGATGCCGACCGCCGACCACACCAGACGCCC
>CALATR010001045.1 GCA_937891875.1 uncultured Pseudomonadota bacterium
ACGAGAGGGGGTGCATCTGGCGATGCGAAGGTCCAACCCCTCACGTCCTGACCCCGACGGGAGCGGCGCGCGGACACCAATCCCGTGGCGACGCCATCATCGAGGAACGAGGAGACACCTCTCACGTCCTGACCCCGGTGTCACCCACTCACACCTGTCGGCCTGACCCCGGCCTGACCCCGGTCCCGTGACCCCCATCCCGGACACCGGGGGCCGCCCCAAGAAAGCACCCTCAAAATAGCATTCTCGCCCCCTACGAGAAATTCCCCTCCCTCCGCTAACGCTCCCTCCCCCTCGCGCGTCCCCTCCCCGGACCCCCTCGACCGGCACTCCCGCCGGTCAGGTCCGGAGGCCGACAATGAAGGCACGCCCGCTCCTGGTCGCGACCGCTCTGTTCTCGCTCACCACCCTCGACGCCGTCGCCGCCGAGCCGACCACCTGCATGGTCGCCAGCAACACCAAGCGCCCCCCCTCCCTCTGCCTCACCAACCTCGACACCGAGACGGACCTCGAGACCGAGACCGACATCGCCCTCGAGACCGAGACCGAGATCGCCCTCGAGACCGAGATCGCCCTCGAGACCGAGCCCGAGCCCGCCCTCGAGACCGAGCCCGAGATCGCCCTCGAGACCGAGCCCGCGCCCGAGTCCGCGCCCGAGTCCGAGCCCGCCTCCGACCCGACCCTGGCCTCCCGGTGACCTCCGCTCCCCTCCCCTGCTTCGAGCTCTCCTGGCTCGGTGGGCCGGCCGAGGCTCACGTCGCCGAGCACCGCCGAGGCGTGGACGACCTCCCCTGGAACACGCTCGATCGAAGCCGCTTCTCGCCCGACGTGCTCGACCGGGCCCGCCTCGCCTGGACGGTGTCGGCCCACCAGGAGTGGTGCGCGGCCGCCTCGTTCGCCGCCCTGCTGCGGGCCATGCTGGAGGCCCGGGCGCCGCTCGACCTGATCGGCATGGCCAGCCGCTTCGTCGCCGACGAGGTCGTGCACACCGAGCTCAACGCGCGCATGGCCGCCGAGGTGGGCGGCGGGGCGCCCTTGCGGACCGATCCGGAGGCGCTGGTGCCGGAGGTCGACCCCGATCTCGACGCCCTCGAGCGCGCCTGCGCCCTGGGGATCGCGGTCAGCTGCGTGGGCGAGACCTTCAGCCTGCCGGTGCTGGCCGGCACCCGCGCGGTCGCCAGCGAGCCCCTGGTCAAGGCCGTACTGCACCGCATCGTGGTCGACGAGGCGCCCCACGGCCGGGTCGGCTGGATCCTGCTGGACTGGGCCCTGCCCCGCCTGTCCGCCGCCTCCCGCGAGCGCCTGGCCGAGGTCGCCGATCGCGCCCTGCTGGCCCTCGAGCGCGAGTGGAGCGGCGCGTCCGACGCCACCCTCGCCGAGCACGGCCTGCCCGCCGAGACCCTGCACGCGCTCGGGTGGATGACCCCGGACGCCTACCGTCGGGTGGCGCACAACACCGTGCGCGACCGGATCGTGGAGCCGCTGCGCCGCCGGGGGGTGCCCGCCAGCCTGCCGCCGAGCGTCGCTCCGGGGCTCAGCCCAGCCCCAGCTCCTTCATGATCTCGGCGTTCTTCGCCAGGGAGTACTTGCGCGCCGGGCGCTCGTTCAGGCGCGCGACGTAGGCCTCGAACCGGGGGCGCTTCTCCAGCATGCCGAAGAGCATCATCCAGCCGACGGTCCCGCCGAACACGACGTCCGCCATGCTGAACTGCTCGCCCAGCAAGAACGGCCCGTCGCCGATCGCGTGCTCGATGCTGGCGAGCATCGCCTCCTTCGTCCCCCAGCCCGCGGCGCCCGCGGTGTACGGCCAGCCCGAGCTGTTGGCGATGGCGTTGGGCTCGATGACCGACGGCGAGAACAGGATCCAGCGCAGGTAGGTGCCCCGGCGGGGGTCGTCCAGCGCGGGGGCCAGCCGCCCGGCGGCGTAGCGATCCGCCAGGTACAGCGCGATCGCCGCCACCTCGGTGACCACGGCGTCCCCGTCCACCAGGATCGGCAGCTTGCCCATTGGGTTCAAGGCCAGGATCTCGGCACTCTTCTGCTCGCCAGCCTGGGCGTCGACGTGACGGATCTCGTAGTCGGCCCCGACCTCTTCGAGCATCCAGATGACGTTGGCCGCGCGGGTGCGCGGGTGGTGGTAGAGCTGGATGGTCACGGGATCCTCCCTGGTGAACGTAGCGTCTCGCCGAGTCAGCTCCGCCGGAGCACCGCGGCGTAGTGCGCGTCCTCGTCCCCCTCGGGGGGCGCCGTCGACAGGGTGCGCTCCGGGGAAAACTCGGGATGATCCTCCAGGAACGCCGCGACCACGTCAGAGCCCTCCTCGGGCTCAGGGCTGCACACCGCGTAGACCAGGCGGCCGCCGGGTGCGACGTGGCTGGCGGCGTGCTCGAGGATGGCGCGCTGGGTCTCGGGCATGCCCAGCACGTCGACCAGCTGGCGCCGCCAGCGGATCTCTGGATGCCGGCGCACGGTTCCGAGCCCGGTACAGGGCGCGTCGACCAGCACGGCGTCGAAGGGGCCGCCCGCGTCGGGCAGCGGGCCCTCGGTCCAGTCGTGGTGGCGCAGGGTCGCCTCGAGGCCGAGTCGCTGAAGCCCCTCCCGGATCCGCTGCAGGCGGGCTCCGACGCTGTCGACCGCGGTCACCTCCGCCCCGCGCGACAGCAGGCGGAACGTCTTGCCGCCCGGGGCCGCGCACGCGTCCAGCACCCGGGTGCCCTTCCCACCGACCCCGTCCAGCACGAGATCGGCGACCGCGACCGCCGCCGGGTCCTGCACCCAGAACCGCCCCGCCTCGAAGCCGGGCAGGTTGGGGATCGGACCCTCCGGACCCACCAGGCGAAGCACGCCGTCGAGCACGCGTCCGTCGACCGAGACCGCCTCGGTCTGCACCCCCGCCTCGTCGAGCTGGGCCGCGAGCGCGTCCACGTCCCCGTGCACCACCACCGAGGTGGGCGCGGGCTCGTTGTTGGACCGGGCCCAGGTCGCCGCCGCCTCGGAGCCGTAGCGCTCGGTCCAGCGCGCGATCAGCCACGCCGGGTGCTCGAGCGCCTCCTGGTCGGACAGGGGCACCGGCTTCACCTTGCGCAGCACGGCATTGACGAGCCCGGACGCCCGGGCACCGCCGATGGCCTTCACCGCCTCGACCGCCTCGTGCACGACCGCATGATCCGCCGCCCGACCGTGCAGCTTCTCGAACGCCCCCATGCGCAGGGCCGCCCGCACCTCGGGGTCGAGCCCGCCCAGCGGACGGGTCAACAGCGGACGAAGTGCGGCGTCCACCGACGCCCGGTGCCGCAGCACGCCCAGCGCCAGGAACCAGGCGTGGGCCCGATCCCGGGGGTCCTCGGGTGCCAGCCGGGCCAGCTCGTCCTCGACGTGGGCGCCCTGGTCGACCTTCACCAGCGCCTGGGCCGCAGCCACCCGCGCCGGCGACACCCGTCCGCCCGCAGCAGGCCCCCGGGGACCGCGCGGACCCCGATCACTGGGCCCACGCCGTGCCGGACGGTCGGACGGACCGCGCCGTGCCTGCCGATCCCGGGGATCGCGCTCACCGCGCGGATCCCGCCGCTCCCTGCCGGGACGACCCTTGCGAGGATCCGCCTCCGACGCCGACTTCTTCTTGCGACGCCGCCGCATCACCGGGACGTCGTCTCCTCCGTCAGTACCCACGGTCGCCGCTGGTTGCCGGGGAGGAGTCGTACGGATCGTAGGGCGCCGGGCTGCGTCGCTTGCGACCGCCCATGCGCATCGCCAGCATCAGCACGATCGCGATGAAGAAGCCCGAGGCCAGGCAGATCCCCATCAGCACGGGCACGGGCACGGGCTCCGCGAGCCCCAGCTCCACGACGCCCAGGTTGAGCGTCAGCATCACCCGCCGCGCGCTGTTCTGGATCCAGAACAGGGCGGTGGCCCCGACGCCGGCCAGGGCCAGGATCACGACGATGAGGATGCCGACAGCACGAGCGCTCATGCAGGTCTCCGTCGCCAGGCGACGTGTTGAAGTCACGGGACGATAGCGTGAGGAGCGGGGCCGCACAAACCAGCCCCACCACGTGCGAGCCCGAGGATCCACGAAAGACCCCCCGAGGCGCGGGGCTCCGGGGGGTCGGTCGCTCAGCGGACGCGCTCGGCCGAGCGCGTCCGGGTCGCGAGACTACGCGTCGTCCTCGGTGGACTCGTCGGACTCGACGGTCTCGGCCGACTCCTGGACGGGGTCGGTCGCACCGGCGGCCACGGGGGGCTCGGCGTCGGCGTCCGCGTCGGCATCAGCGGCGCCAGCCAGCTTGCGGCCGAGGTCACCCATGACGTCGCCAAGGCGGGCCGAGCTGCTGCCCTGCTGCTGCATGTACTCGCCGACGTCGCCCTCGGCGGCCTCCTCGGCACCCTGCTCCGACAGGCTGATCTTGCGATCGTGGTTGTCGATGTGGATGACCTGGGCCTTGATCTTCTTGCCGGCCGGGTAGTGGCTCTGCCAGTCGTCGCCCGAGAAGGTGAGCTCGGACAGGTGCACGAGACCCTCGATGCCCTCCTCGACCTCGACGAAGATGCCGAAGTCGGCGCGGTGCACGACCGGGCCCTCGACCACCTGGCCCAGGAAGAAGCGGCTGTGGATGGTGTACCAGGGGTCATCCGTCAGCTGCTTGATGCCCAGGGAGAAGCGCTCGCCCTCCTTGTCGATGGCCAGGACGCGGGCCTCGACCACGTCGCCCTTGTTGTAGCGCTCCGACGGGTGCTTGATGCGCTGCGACCAGGACAGGTCGGAGATGTGCACCAGGCCGTCGATACCGTCGTCCACCGCCACGAAGATGCCGAAGTCGGTGATGTTGCGGACCTCGCCACGGATGACCGCGCCCACCGGGTACTGCTGCTCGACGAGATCCCAGGGGTTGGCCTCGAGCTGCTTCATGCCCAGGCTGATCCGCTTGTTCTCGACGTCGATGCCCAGCACCTTGGCCTCGACCACGTCGCCGATCTCGACGAGCTTGGACGGGTGCTTGATGCGCTTGTTCCAGGTCATCTCGGAGATGTGGACCAGGCCCTCGATGCCGTCCTCGAGCTCGATGAAGGCACCGTAGTCGGGGATGGAGACGACCTTGCCGCGGACGATGGCGCCGATCGGGTACTTGAAGTCGGCGTCGGACCACGGATCGGGGCGGATCTGCTTGTAGCCCAGGGAGACGCGCTGGCTGTCGCGGTCGAACTTGAGGACCTTGACCTCGACGGACTGGCCGACCTCGAACATCTCGCTCGGGTGGTTGATCCGGCCCCAGGCCATGTCGGTGATGTGCAGCAGGCCGTCGATGCCGCCGAGGTCGATGAACGCACCGTAGTCGGTGATGTTCTTGACCACGCCCATGAGGATCGCGCCCTCGTGCAGGCGCTCGACGGTCTCGGCACGCTTCTCGGCGCGCTCCTGCTCGAGCAGGACCCGGCGAGAGAGCACGATGTTGCCGCGCTTCTTGTTGAACTTGATGATCTTGAACTCGTAGGTCTCGCCGATCAGCTTGTCCAGGTTCTTGACCGGACGCAGGTCCACCTGGCTGCCGGGGAGGAACGCCTTGACGCCGATGTCGACGGACAGGCCGCCCTTGACTCGGGCCACGACCTCGCCGGAGACGACCTCATCGCGCTCGACGGCCTTGGAGATCTCCTCCCAGGCCTTCATCAGGTCCGCCTTCTCCTTGGACAGGAGCAGGACGCCGTCGTCGCTGTCCATGCTGCCCAGGTAGACGTCGACCTTGTCGCCGACCTTGATGGTCAGCTCCCCCTCGGGGGTCTTGAACTCATCCGTGGGGACGATGCCCTCGGCCTTGTAGCTGATGTCGACGGTGACCCAGTCATCGGTGATGCCGATGACGTTGCCGGTCACGACGGACTTCTCGCGGACGCCCTTCTGACCCATGAGGTCGTCGAAGAAGGCCTTGAAGTCGTCATCGCTGATCTGGTTGAGGGGAAGGTCCTGGATGTTCTCGGAAGGAGTCATGAATCCTCTGAGGGGCCTGCACGGCCCCACGCACCGCTGGTTTGCGGCTCGGGGTTGCAACGCCACCCGGCCCGAACTGGCCGATTGACGTCCTCTCGCGTGCATTGTCGGGTCGCACCAGCGGTGCAGGGGGGCGCCTTGGACGCACACCCGTGACGGCGAAACCGATGCTTCGCTAAGAGTGCGGGCAGCTAATGGGTGTCGGGGACCGTGTCAACGACCGAGACCAGCGCCAGCACCCGGTCCACCACCTGGCGGATCGTCATGTCGGTGGAGTCGATGATGACGGCATCATCGGCGGGTCGCAGGGGGGCCGCGGCCCGGTCCCGGTCCCGGGCGTCGCGCTGCTCGAGGTCGGACAGCACGTCGTGGAAGGCGACGACCTCGCCGCGCCGGACGAGCTCGTCGTGGCGGCGGCGGGCACGCTCGGAGACATCGGCGTCGAGGAACACCTTGACCCGGGCGTCGGGCAGCACGACCGTGCCGATGTCCCGTCCGTCCATGACCACCCCGCCGGCCGCGGCGAGCTGGCGCTGCAGGTCCAGGAGGGCGCCGCGCACGCCGGGATGGGCGGAGACCCGGCTGGCCCCCTGCCCCGCGTCCTCGGTGCGGATGGCGGACGTCACGTCCTCCTCGTCGACGAACACCCGCAGCACGTCGCCGTCCCAGCCGAAGCGGAAGGACAGCCCCGAGGCGAGCGCGGTCAGGGCGGCCTCGTCGTCCAGCGAGACCCCGCGACGGTCGGCCACCAGCGCAACCGCCCGGTACATGGCGCCGGTGTCGACGTACTGGTAGCCGAGCCGGCGGGCGACGCCCTTGGCCACGGTGCCCTTGCCGGCGGATCCGGGACCGTCGATGGCGATGGCGATGCGCTCACGAGCCAAGGAGGCCCTCCAGGTCGGCGAAGAACTGCGGGTAGCTGGTGGAGACGTCCGCGCCAGCGAGGTGCACCGGTCCGCGGAGCAGGCCGGCGACGGCAAACGCCATGGCGATGCGGTGATCGCCGGTGCAGTCGATCCGGGCGCCGGCGATCCCGTCCGCGTCCATCTGCCCCGCCGTGAGCCCGCCGCCGAGCAAGAGGCCGTCCGGGCGCTCCTCGACGTCGGCCCCGAGCGCCCGCAGACCGGCGGCGGTCCGGGCGATGCGATCGCTCTCCTTGACCCGCAGCTCGGCGGCGTCGGCGATGACGGTCTCCCCCTCTGCGAACGCCGCGGCGACGGCCAGCACGGGGAGCTCGTCCAGGCAGCGCAGGGCGAGCGCCCCGTCGATGCGGGCACCACGCAGAACGGAGCTTCGGACGACCAGATCCGCGATCGGCTCCGCATGCTCGCCCGGGCTGGGGTGGGGCCGGACCGCGATGTCGGCACCCATGGCCTGCAGGGCGTCGAGCACGCCTGTGCGGGTGGGGTTCACGCCGACCCCGTGCAGCAGGACCTCGGACCCGGGAACCAGGCTGGCGGCGACCAGGAAGAAGGCGGCCGAGGAGAGGTCCGCCGGCACGTCCACGTCGACCGGATCCAGGCGTTCGACCGGTTCCAGGCGCAGGCGCCCCCCCTCCCCTTCGAGCGAAGCCCCCATGCGGCGGAGCATGCGCTCGGTGTGGTCGCGGCTGCCCACGCCCTGCTGCAGGGGCTCGCCCACGGTGACTCCGACGCGGCGGGCGGCGAGGAGCACCGCCGACTTCACCTGGGCGGACGCCACCGGCAGGTCGAGCTCGAGCGCGTGCTGCACGGGACCGCGGATGGAGAGCGGCGCCAGGCGTCCCCCGTCCCGGCCGTCGATGTGGGCGCCGAGCGCGCGCAACGGGTGGGCGATCCGTCCCATCGGCCGGCGGGAGAGGCTCGCGTCGCCGGTGAGCACGACGTGCATGGGCTCGGCGGCGACGACCCCGGCGAGCAGGCGCATCGAGGTGCCGCTGTTCCCGCAGTCGACCACGTCCGCGGGCTCGACGAGGCGCTCGGGGGGCCGCACGGTGACGCCGGACAGGCCGACCTCGATGTCCGCGCCGAGGGCCCGGCAGGCGGCGGCCGTGGCGCGCACGTCGGCGCTGTCGAGCAGGCCGGTGATGTGGGCCGGCCCGCTCGCCAGGGTGTTCAGGAGCAGCGCCCGGTGGCTGATCGACTTGTCGCCGGGCAGGCGCACGCTGCCGCGGAGCGCTCCGCGGGGGTTGACGACCACATCGTCCACGCTGTCACCGCCATCCAAGGGCTCAGGCCCCGTCCAGGAAGCTCCCCATGTGGCGGAAGCGCTCGTACCGGGCCTGACGCAGGCCATCGAGCCCGATCTCGTCGAGCTCCTCGAGGTGGCGCGCCACGGCCTCGCCGACCGCCTGCACCGTGGTCTCCGGGCTGCGGTGGGCGCCGCCCTGGGGCTCGGCGATGACTTCGTCCACGACGTTGAGCTCCAGGCAGTCCGCCGCGGTGATGCGCAGGGCCTCCGCCGCGCGGGGTCCCTCCGCCCGGTCGCGCCACAGGATCGCCGCACAGCCCTCGGGGCTGATGACGCTGTAGACGGAGTTCTCGAGCATGATCACCCGGTTCGCCACGCCGATCGCCAGCGCGCCGCCGGAGCCGCCCTCGCCGATGACCACCGAGATCACGGGCACCCGCAGCTTGGCCATCTCGAGGATGTTCTTGGCGATCGCCTCGGCCTGTCCGCGCTCCTCCGCGTCGATGCCCGGGTACGCGCCCGGGGTGTCGATGAAGCAGAAGATCGGCATCTTGAACCGGTCGGCCAGGTGCATGATCCGCAGGGCCTTGCGGTAGCCCTCGGGCCGCGCCATGCCGAAGTTGCGGTGGATGTTCTCCTTCGTGTTCCGCCCCTTCTGGTGGCCCATGACCGCGACCGGGCGACCGTTGAAGCGCGCGGTGCCGGTGATGAGCGCGTGGTCGTCATGGCCAGCGCGATCGCCGTGCAGCTCCACGAACTCGGTGCATAGCCCGTCGATGTAGTCGAGGGTGTACGGACGCCGCGGGTGACGGGACAGCTGGGTGCGCTGCCACGGCGTCAGGCGGCCGAAGATCCGGACCTGCAGCTTGGCGGCCTGCTGCTCCAGCTGCTCGATGCTGGCGGAGAGGTTGACGCCCTGGTCGCCCTCGAGGCTGCGAAGCTGGGCGATCCGGCGATGAAGCTCCAGGATCGGTCGCTCGAAGTCGAGCACGATGTCCACGGGACCTCCGGGTGGGGCTCGGCCCTATCCCACGCATGTCGGACCGGCCAAGGGGGCTGGGGGGCGGTTAGGATACGGCATGGCCCTCGCCGTCGCCCGCACCGTCGAGCACGAGACCTGGAGCTGGCCCGACCCCGAGGTCGGCCTGCACCCGGCCCTGCGCGGCCTGGGGGTCTTCGCAAGCCTCGTCGGAATCAGCTTTGCCATCGCCTGGGGACTGTCCCAGCTGGGCGCCGAGGAGGGGCTGCGCTGGGTGCTGATGGTGGCCGCTCTTGGCGCAGGCTTGACCGCGGTCGTCAGCCTCGTCGCGAGCGTGTTCAGCCGCCGGGCCAGCCAGCGCAAGGCGCCGCGCTCGGTGAGGGTCGGCCGGCAAGCCCTGCTCTGGGCACGCTGCCGCATGGAGTGGGAGGACGTGCGCTCGATCGGGATCGGCGAGCGCCTGGTCGAGCGCGGGCGGGCGGTCACCTGCGTGGTGGTGCGCGATCGCTCCGGCCGGGAGGTCTGGCTCGGGGTCGAGCAGCCCGACGACGCGCTGGAG
>CALATR010001046.1 GCA_937891875.1 uncultured Pseudomonadota bacterium
CCCGCCTCACCCTGGCGCTGCGGGCGCTCACCCGTCGCGAAGCGGGGCTGGCCCTGTCCCACGTGCGCCACCTGCCCGCCGACGATCCCGATCGCACCGAGATCACCGAGCGCGCCGAGGCGATCGTCGCCAGCCGGGCCCGGGAGCGCCGCATCGCCCGCATCCAGCGCTGGGCGCTGGGCCTGTCCCTGGGCGTCATCGCCCTGGTCGGAGTCGTCGGCTTCATCCTGGTCAACGCCGCCCGCAGTGACGCCACCCGGGCCGCTGCCCGCGCCCAGGAGCGCCTCGACGAGGTGGTGCGTCTCTCCGATCACGAGCACCTCTCCGAGCTCCTCGCCGAGGAGCGCGCCCTGTGGCCCGCTGCACCCGAAAGGGTCGACGCCATGCAGGACTGGATCGAGCGCGCGCGGACCCTCGTCGATCGGCGCCCCACCCACCAGGCGGCGCTGCTCCAGCTGGGTCCGGAGAAGCGCGGCGAGGACCTGGAGGTCCGCTGGCGCCGCCGCATCCTGGGCGAGCTGGACGAAGGTCTCGCGAGCCTCGCCGCTGACACCCTGCCCGCAGTCCAGGCCCGCCTCGACCGGGCGCTGGGCCTGGAGCAGGAGACCCTGGTCGACCACGCCGAAGCCTGGCAGGCCGCAGCGGCAGCCGTGGCCGATGACCGGCGTTTCTCCAGAGACTTCACGCTGGCTCCCCAGCTGGGACTGGTGCCGCTGGGCACCGATCCGGACTCGGGGCTGCAGGCGTTTGCCGCCGCCCTGTCCGGCGCCGTGCCCACGGGCCTCGCCCCGGTCGAAGGAGATGCGGTCATCCTGATCCTGGTGCCTGGCGGCGAGGTTCCGATCGGCGCGGGCCCCGACGACCCCGTGCACGCCGATCCCCGGGCCAAGCCGTCCGAGGGCCCGGTGCACGTGGTGTCCCTGCAGCCCTACTTCATCGGCAAGTACGAGCTGACCCAGGACCAGTACCGCCGCATCGCGGGCAGCGATCCCGCTGCCTACCCGGTCGGCTACAGCATCGGCGAGCACACGGTCACCGCCCTGCACCCGATCGAGCAGATCCGCTGGGAAGAGGCGAACGACGCCCTGATCCGCGTGGGTCTGTCCCTGCCGACCGAGGCCCAGTGGGAGCGCGCGGCCCGGGCGGGCACGACGACGATCTACTGGACGGGAGATGCGCTGGAGAGCCTCGACGGTGCCGCCAACATCGCCGATGCCTGGGCGGCGGTGCACGACGGCCCGGAGAGCTGGCGCTACGAGCTGGACCTGAACGACGGGCACACGGTGCACGCCCCGGTGGGCTCCCTGCGACCGAACGCCTTCGGCCTGCACGACACGGCGGGCAACGTCTGGGAGTGGTGCGGGGACCGCTACGCCCCCTACACCGCCCCCACGGAGCCCGGCACCGGCGCCCGCCAGGCCCCCGACGACGCCCCCCGGGTGTTCCGCGGCGGCGGCTTCCGCGCGACCTCGATCCACGCGCGCTCGGCGGACCGGTACAGCCTGTATGCGGACGACTATCGGGCGTACGACGTGGGGGTCAGGGCGGCGCGGGCGGTGGAGCGGTAGCCGGGGGTCGCGTGGGTGCCGGCGAGGGAGTGGCGGGGCTGGATCCTCTGGCGGGGTGTCGCGTCGCCGCAAGCAGGGGAGTGGCGGGTCGGTCTCTGGTCGCTGGTCTCTGGGGCCTCTGCTCGTAGGGGGTGGTGGAGGCGGAGTTTCGTCGCGATTCTCGCAGGCACAGCGTCACCGGCAATTGGAGGTGTTCGTGTCAGGGCGCGCGGAGTCACGAACTCCGCGACTCGTGCCCCCGCTCGGAGCGGGCCCCAGAGACCAGCGACCAGAGACCGCCCTTCCGCTCCCTTGGTCGAAGCAACGCGACTCCCGCCAGCGGATCTCTCCGCCTATCCCCGGCAACCTGCCTTCCCGCGAGACCGCTCCCAGACCCGCAGCATCCTCCAGGACCGCGTCAGCCACGCCGACTATACTGCACATGCGTTCAGTGGGAGTCGTGATGCCGTCGTGGTTGTTCGAGGCGTGCCGGCCGTACCTCGCCTATGGCCGGTGGTGGTTCGCCGTGGAGGGTGAGGAGCGGAGGAATCATGGGCCCTATGGGACCGAGGAGGCCGCGCTCGATGCGCGGCACCAGCTGTTTCGGGCGTGGAGTCGCCGGGCCAGCTTCCTGGGTGGGGAGGCCGTGCGGCTACGGGATGATCGCTGGGTCGTCACGCTACCCGAGGGCACCCCGTGCGCGGGCAAGCCCTTCCGCGGCGAGGCCACCGCGCGCCACGGGAACACGCCTGCTGACGTCAAGAAGGTGGGTTGAGCGACGTGCCGGGATTACGCGACCCCATGGACCTGCTCGACGAGCTCATCCGGGTGACCGCCGCCTTCCACGATGAGGGCGTTCCCTACGCGCTCTGCGGTGGGCTCGCGGTGGCCGTGCACGGCGCTCCCCGCGCCACGACGGACCTCGATCTCCTCGTGCCCGCCGATGCCGTTGCCCGCGCGCTCGAAGTCGCGAAGGACGCCGGGTTCCGCTTCGCCGCCCGCCCCATGAAGTTCCCCGACGGCATGCACATCCACCGGGTCACCCGCATCGACGGCGAGGTCGCGGTCACCCTGGACCTCATCGTGGTCGGCCCCGACCTGGAGGACATCTTCGACGGGCGCGAGGCGCTGGAGCTGCGCGGCCGCGAGCTGTGGGTGCTCGACCGGGACGGGCTCATCCGCATGAAGGTCGCCGCCGGCCGCCCCCAGGACCTGGCCGACATCGCCCGCCTCACCGACCAGGATCGCTGACGTGCCCGTGGACTACTCCCCCGAGGCCGTCGAGCGGCGCCTGCGCGAGGCAGCCGACGCGACCGACCTGCGCCCGGGCCGGCGTCTGCGCGCAAAGATCGACTACTCCCCCGAGGCCATCGAGCGGCGCCTGCGCGAGGTGGACCGGGCCCGCCGCGCCTGCCTGGAGCTGGGCACGCTGAAGTCCGACTGACGCAGACTCGCGCTTCAACTCCGACCCCCAGGAGAGAGGTTCAGGGGGGGCGGCCTCCAGGCGAAGGATCGCTCGCCACGAGGTCGAGCCGCCCCAATCCCCAACAACCGAAGACCAAGAACCAAAGACCAAGAACCAAAGACCAGGAACCAAGAACCAAGGACCAACAACCCCAGCCCACATTCCGACCGGTCAGTCGGATCCACCCATCCAGCTTGCGCCTCGATCCTCCGCTTTTGCCGTGCCAAAGGTTGCGATGGGGGAGCGCCCGACCTAGAACCGCGCCTCCCCTTGCACCGCCCTGCTACCCCTCCGCCACGTCCTCGCACCTGCCTCGCGCCGTCCCCTCCTCGCCTCGGAACCCGCTCCGAACGCCCCGGCGCCCGCTCGTACCCAACCCAGGGAGATCGCTGTATGTCGCGCTTTGCCACTCTCGCTGAAGCTGTCGCCAACGTTGGCATCGACTGGCCGGACCTCGGCTACACCTTCCTGGACCTCAAGGGCAACGAGCGCTTCTACTCCTTCCCCGACATGGCCGAGGCGACCGCCCGCCGCGCCGCCGCCCTGCAAGCGCTCGGCCTCAAGAAGGGCGACCGTGCCGGCCTCATCGTGGTGGAGCCCGAGGACTTCGTCCTGACCTTCTTCGCCATGTTCCGCGTCGGCGTCGTGCCCGTGCCGCTCTACCCGCCGCTGTCGCTCGGCAACCTCGACGCCTACGCCGATCGCACCGCCAAGGTGCTCGAGTCGGCCAGCGCGAAGATCCTGGTCGCGTCCTCCTCGCTGCAGAACATCCTGTGGTCCCAGGTGGACCGGGTCGACAGCGTGGAGAAGCTCATCAAGGCCGAGGACCTGGCCAAGGGCGTGGGCACGCCGGACTACCCGGAGATCACTCCGGACGACGTCGCGTTCCTGCAGTACACCAGCGGCTCGACGTCCGATCCCAAGGGCGTCATGGTCCCCCACCGCTGCCTCGTGGCCAACTGCGAGGGCATCATCGAGCACGGCCTGAAGCTCGACCCGTCGGTCGGCGACAAGGGCGTGTCCTGGCTGCCGCTCTACCACGACATGGGGCTCATCGGCTTCGTCATCGCGCCGATCCTCTACGGCATCCCCATCGTCTTCATCCCGACCCTCTCCTTCGTGAAGCGCCCGCAGATCTGGCTGGAGACCATCCACAAGCACCGTGGAACCGCCAGTTTCGCGCCGAACTTCGCCTACGCCCTCGCCTCGCGCAAGGCCAAGCCGGACCAGCTGGCGCGCTGGGACCTGTCCTGCGTCAAGGTCCTCGGCTGCGGCGCCGAGCCCATCCATCCCGAGACCATGCGGGACTTCACCGAGCTGTTCGGCACCCACTGCGATCTGCCCCGCAACGCCCTCATGCCCGCGTACGGCATGGCCGAGGCGACGCTGGCGATCAGCCTGAAGCCGGTCGAGCAGGAGATGGTCACCCGCCGGGTCGACGCGAACACCTTCCAGGAGGACGGCGTCGTCGCCGAGCCCACCGACGGCAACCCCCTCGAGGAGCACGTCGCCTGCGGGGTCCCCTTCCCCGGCCACGAGGTCGCGGTCCTCGACGAGCAGGGCAACCGCCTCGCCGATGGCCACCAGGGCGAGCTGTGCGTCAAGGGCCCGTCGGTCACCCCCGGCTACTGGCAGAATCCCGAGGCCACCGCCCGCGCCTTCCGCGGCGGCTGGCTGCACACCGGCGACCTCGGCTACGTCATGAACGGCCAGATCTACGTCACCGGCCGGGTCAAGGACCTCATCATCCTCAACGGCCGCAACGTGCATCCGCAGGCGGTCGAGTGGGCCGCGGCCAGCGTCGAGGGCGTGCGCAAGGGCAACGTCGTCGCGTTCGCCCGTCCCGGGGCCCACTCGGAGGAGCTGGTCATCGCCCTCGAGACCCGCAGCCCCGACCACGACGCGCTCAAGAAGCAGGTGCGCCAGGCGGTGCAGCGCGAGCTGTCCCTCACCGTCACCGATGTGCTGTGCCTCGAGCCCGGCACCCTGCCCAAGACCTCGTCGGGCAAGCTGCAGCGCGCCAAGACCCGCGCCCAGTACCTGGCCGGCACCGCGGGCAAGGAGGGCAACCGCAACGCGGGCGCCACCGACCGCATCACCCTCGCCCGCCACATGGCGGCGTCCGTCTGGAGCCGCGCCAAGGCCGCCCTGCGCGGCTGATGCGAGCCTCCACCGGGCATGAGCCCGGCAACGACGCGCCGTGCGGGCGCGTCTGGCGACCCCGGATTACCCGGCCCCCCGCTTGGGGCGGCCCCGACCGACCCCCCTTCGGAAATCCCCGACACTGGAGCCCGACATGAACGACGATCAGGTCCTTGGGATGATCAAGGTTGCCCTCACCAAGGTGGCGCCCTCGCGCAAGGAGGAGTTCGACGAGATCGAGCTCTCCGACACCATCGAGGACCTCGCCCTGGACAGCATCGCCACCATGGAGATGGTGGGCGAGCTCGAGGACAACACCGGCAAGACGTTCCCGGACGAGGAGCTGGCCAAGGTCAACACCGTCCAGGACCTGGCCAACCTGGTCAAGAACGGCCGCCTGTAGGGCTCTCGCAGAGCCAAGCCCCCTGCGGGCGCCGTGCAACCCGGGCGCCCAGCCTTCCTGGAGTTGCCCGTGAGTGCCATCGCCATTGTCGGCATGGGTGCCCGGTTCGCCGGTGCGTGGGATCTCGTCGCCTACTGGGACATGATGCGCGCCGGCCGGCACGCCTTCGGCCCGGTGCCCGCCAACCGCTGGCCCGCCGAGGCCTTCCTGACCGACAACCGTCGGGCCACGGATAAGACCTACGCGCCACATGGTGCGTTCATCCAGGACATTCGCTCCTTCCCCGCCCTGGCGCTGGGCCTGCCGCCCCGCCGGGTCGAGGTCATGGATCCGCAGCAGCGCATGGCCATCGAGGTCGCGCTGCAGGCGATCGAGGACGCCGGCTACCGCGCCGACGAGCTGCCTCGTCGCACCGGCGTGTACGTCGGCATCACCGCCCAGGAGTACCGCAGCCTGGGCAGCGCCCGCATCGCGGCGATGATGATGGCCGCCGGCGCCTACGGGCGTGCGCCCGCAGACCCCAGCAGCATCGTCGAGGCGGTCGAGAACCTGGTGCCCAGCCGCCCCTACGCGGCGCCGGGAGGACTCGGCAACATGGCGGCCGCGGCCGTCGCCCAGGAGCTGGACCTGCACGGCCCGGCCTACACGACCGACGCCGCCTGCGCCTCGGCCCACATGGCCATCTACGATGCCGTGCACCAGCTGCGCAGCGGCGCCATCGACGCCGCCCTCGCCGGCGGCTCGTACGCCCAGATCACCCCCGACCACTACGTCGTGTTCGCGCGGATCGGCGCCATGTCCGCCTCGGGCTACTGCCGCCCGTTCGATCACCGCGCGGATGGCTTCGTCCAGGGTGACGGCGCCGGCCTCATGCTGCTCAAGCGCCTCGAGGACGCGGTCCGCGACGGCGACCGGATCTACGGCGTCATCGAGGGCGTCGCGATCAACAACGACGGCCGCGGCGACGGCCCCATGGCCCCGCTGCAGGACGGCCAGACCGAGGTCATCGACCAGGCGTGGGAAGACGCGGGCATGGAGAAGTCCATGCTCGGCTACCACGAGGCCCACGGCACCGGAACCCCCGTCGGCGACCCCACCGAGCTGGCCGGACTCACCGCCGCGGTCGGCGAGTACGTCAAGGACCGGGTCCCCCTGGGGTCGGCCAAGGCGAACATCGGCCACACCATGTCCGCCGCCGGCATCGCGGGCATGATCCGCGCCACCCTGGCCGTGCACCACGGGGTCATCCCGCCGATGGCCGGGTATGAAGCCCCGAATCCCAAGCTGGACCTGGAGCATCGGCCCTTCCGCGTGCCCACCGAGGCCGAGGCCTGGACCGCTGATCATCGCGTCGCCGCCTGCTCTGCCTTCGGCTTCGGCGGCACCAACGGCCACATCCTGGTCCGCAGCTGGTCGGGCGCCCGCACCCCGAGCGCCAGCGTCAGCACCGCGACCAACCGGGCCCCCCAACAAGACGCCGACGCCGAGCTGGTCCTGCTGTCCGCTCCCACCGAGGACGCCCTGCGCGAGCTGTGCGCCCGCACCGCCGACGCCGTCGCCATCCACGCCGACGCCACCGTGGCCGGCGTGGCCCGCGCCTGGGCGAGGCGCCGCCGCCAGCCCGCGCGCGCCGGCATCGTCGCCAGCACCATCACCGAGCTCATCGACAAGCTGCAGGCCGTCGCCGCCGGCGAGGTCCCCCGCGGGGTCAAGCTCGGCGTGGTCGCCCACGACGACGCCCCCAAGGTCGCCTTCCTCTACCCGGGCCAGGGCGCCCAGCGCATCGGCATGCTCCGCGACACCCGGACGCGCTTCCCGGTCGTCGCCGAGACCCTGGACGCGCTCGAGGGCGCGCTGGACGGCGAGCTGACCTGCCCGCTGACCCACCTCATCTACCCGGAGCTCCGCGGGACGTCCGTCGACGACGCGGTCGCCGAGGAGCAGCTCACCGCGACCGAGAACTGCCAGCCCGCCATGCTGGCCGTCGGGCTCGCGCTCACCTCCCTGCTCGATGCGGTGGGCGTGCGTCCCTCGGTCGTGCTCGGCCACAGCCTCGGCGAGTTCACCGCGGCTGCTGCCGGCGGCGCCCTGTCCGCCACCGACGCCGCCCGCTTCGTCGCCGCCCGCGGCAAGGCCATGGCCGAACTCGACGGCGACCACGGCACGATGGCCGCGATCATGGCGCCCCGGGACCAGGTCGAGGGCCTGCTGGTCGACGGGGCGATCATCGCGAACGTCAACCACCCCCGCCAGCTGGTCGTCTCCGGCTTCAGCGAGGCGGTCGGCCAGGTGGTCGACAACGCGAACGCCGCCGGCATCAAGGCCGTGCCGCTGCAGGTCAGCCACGGCTTCCACAGCCCGGCCCTGGAGCACCTCGACAGCGAGCCCCTGCTGCACGGGATCTCGCTTCGAACGCCGGACATCACGGTGGCGAGCGGCATCGCCGAGCACGCCTACCGCGACGCCGAGGACGCCCGCGACGTCTTCCTGCGCCACGCCACCAGCCCGGTCGAGTTCGTCCGCGCCCTGGAGCAGTGC
>CALATR010001047.1 GCA_937891875.1 uncultured Pseudomonadota bacterium
CACGTTCACCTCGCTCAAGGCGGCGACCACCTACAACGGCACGACGGTCTACATCGCCAAGGGCCTGCGGTACTCGAGCTACGACTACAGCAGCGACTACTTCATCTGGAACGTCGGCGTGACCCTCAACGCCTGCAACGGCAACGGCGACATGCCCGGCTCCTGGGTCGGCAGCTGGTCTCCGGGCCAGTACGGGCCCGTCCTGGAGGCCTCTTCCGGAGCCCACGCGATCTTCGTCCGCTGACGTTATGCGGCCGCCCCTGGAGGTCGTGTGAAGCCGTGGATGTGGGGCGTGCTCGCCCTGGTGCTCCTGACCCTGATGGGCATCGTCGCCGGGACCATGGTCGGCGACGTGATCTTCGGCCGACCGGGCCCGGGAGAGGAACCCGCGTCGGGGGTCGAGCCGAGCGCGCACGAGTCCGCCCACGAGGGCGCCGAGGTGACTCCGACCGCAGTCCCGCCGGCAGAGGACGCCGCCCCTGCCCTCGCCGACGCCCCTGACGACACCGACGGTCCCGCCGCCTTCGGCCCGGGGGCCGGCCAGGATCCCGAGCCCGAGGTCGACCTGACCCCCGAGACCATCGGTGAGGCCGACTTCAACCGCGTGCTGGACGCCGCCATCGAAGAGTGCGGCCTCGATGGCTGGTCCGAGCTGGACCGCGGCTGCGCCGACGCCCGCTGTACCGTGCTCCTGGCGATGCCCACGCCCGACGACGGCTACCCGGGGATCGACCACCTCATCCAGTGCCCCGCGTGGAAGAACACCTGGGGCACCCACGCCGACGCCACCAGCAGCCGGACCACCTGCGAGGACGGCGAGCAGCTCGACGTCATCCTGCTGAACCCGGCGACGAAGCAGCTCCAGCGGCGGGGCATGGAGGGCGAGGGCTTCGTGAACGACCTCGACGAGATGCATCGTCGCGCCTGCGCCGGCTGGGGGAAATAGACCGCCCGGACGGCGAAGAATGGTCGCACGAGGATCGTGCTGCAACCCAGATCCCTCGGGTGTGGATTGCACGCCTCTTTCGCCTGGAGCGCTCCCGTGGGATCGTCTCGTCGATTCTATGGAGCTCTCATGCGACCCGTTTTGAAGACGCTCGGCGTCTCGGTCCTCGCGCTCGGTGGCCTCGCCGTCGCGACCCCCGCCATGGCCCAGTCCGGCAACCGCGCCCTGTACTACACCGGCAATGGCGCCATGAGCTGGGCGACCACCGCAACCGGAACCATCGAGGCGCAGCTGCGCAGCGCCGGCGCGGTGGCGGTCGACAAGACCAGCAGCTGGCCCTCGTCCCTGAGCACCTACCGCGTGGTCATCGTGGTGGGCGGCTCCTCGGCCTACAGCTCGTCGCAGCAGTCCGCGATGCGCTCCTTCGTGGCCGGCGGCGGACGCCTGGTCCTCATCGCCGACTCCATGGCCAGCTACCCGTACGGCGGCACCCTCAACCCGGTCGCGTCCACGGTCGGCACGTCCATGCGCTTCACCGGCAGCGTCGGCGGCGGCTGCACGACGACCACGACCCTGAACACGACGTCGGCGACCGACGGCCTGAACACCGGGGTGGGCACGATCTACTGGGGCTACTCCGCCCAGGTGACCGGCGGCACCTGGCTGTGGCGCTCGGGCAGCACCACGATCACCGCCTACCAGCGGGTCGGCAGCGGCAGCGTGGTCATGGCCGGCGACGGCAACGCCTGGCAGAACAACGGCTGCGGAACATCCACCTCCAACGCCCGCTTCTACTACAACCTGTGGGCGACCGCGTGCTCGCCGACGACGTTCTACCGGGACGCCGACGGCGACTCCTGGGGCAACTCCAGCTCGACCACCACCGCCTGCGCCGCCCCCTCCGGCTACGTCAGCCGCGGCGGTGACTGCAACGACAGCGTGGCCAGCATCTACCCGGGTGCGGCCGAGACCGTCGGCGACGAGATCGACCAGTCCTGTGACGGCCGCGAGGTCTGCTACCAGAACATCGACGGCGACGGCTACCGCACCACCCTGACGGTCGCCTCGGCCGACGCCGACTGCCGCGACTCCGGCGAGGCCCGCTCGGCCATCCCGACGCTGGACTGCAACGACCGCAACGCAAGCATCTACCCCGGCGCCCCCGAGACCGTCGGCAACGGTGTCGACGAGTCCTGCGACGGCCGGGAGCTCTGCTACGTCAACGCCGACAACGACGGCTTCCGCGTCACGACCACCGTGCTGAGCGCCGACGCGGACTGCTCCGACTCCGGCGAGGCCCTGGCCTCGGTCCCCACGCTGGACTGCGACGACTCCGACGCCGCCACCTACCCCGGCGCCTTCGAGGTCATCGGCGATGGCAAGGACCAGAGCTGCGACGGCTCCGAGACCTGCTACGTCAACGCCGACGGCGACGGCTACCGCATCACGACCACCGTCACCAGCGCCGACGAGGACTGCGTGGACGCTGGCGAGGCCCTCGCGTCCGTCCCCACGCTCGACTGCGACGACTCCGACTCCAGCGTCTACCCGGGCGCTCCCGAGATCGTCGGCGACGGCGTCGACCAGGACTGCGACGGCGGCGAGAACTGCTACGCGGACGCAGACGACGATGGCTGGCGCCTGACCACCACCATCGTCAGCGCCGACGCCGACTGCCTCGACCCCGGTGAGGCCGAGGCCAGCGATCCGACGCTCGACTGCGACGACTCCGACTCTGCCACCTACCCCGGTGCCACCGAGATCGTCGCCGACGGCAAGGACCAGTCCTGCGACGGCGAGGAGCTCTGCTACGTCGACGCCGACGAGGACGACTACCGCACCAGCGTGACCGTGGTGTCGACCGACGAGGACTGCGACGACGCCGGCGAGGCGCTCGAGACCATGGCCGACGGCGACTGCGACGACTCCGAC
>CALATR010001048.1 GCA_937891875.1 uncultured Pseudomonadota bacterium
CGCGGGCATCGGGGGTGCTGCCGTCGGCGATCGAGACCCGCTGGCCGGGGAGCGAGCGCACGACGAGGGAGCCGTCGCGCAGCCACGCGCCGACGCCGTCTCCGTCGAGACTCGCGGCGAGCAGGGACGGGCGGAGGAGCGTGACGGTGGAGGGAGGCACCGGCTCCACCTCGGCCGGAGCGAGGGTGACGAGGGTGATGGCGTCGGCGGTGGACTCGCGCGGCCCAGAGCGCACCGCGAAGGGACCGAGGTCCGCCCGACCCGGGCCACGCACCCGCAGGGTCCAGGTGAGGCTCAGGCGCTCGTCCCCGCCGGGCAGCGTCTCCACCCGCTCCTCGATCCGGGACAGGCTGACCGGCGCCACCAGGGGGGGCACCTCGACCTGCAGGCCGTCCAGGGACGGACCGGTGACCGCGAGGCGCACGATGGCATCACTGCCCAGGAACACCGTGCCCCCCGGACCCTTCACCTCCAGATCGAGGGGCGCCTGGGGCAGGAAGGCGAGGGCTGGATGGGCGAGGTGGGGCTGGAAGTCGGCGTCGAGCAGGACATCGCGCGGGTCGCGGGCGCCGTCGGCGAGCGCGCGGCGCAGCTCGGGAGCCGCGACCTCGACCCGGCCCTGGCGTACCAGGTAGGAAGCCAGGTTATAGCGAGCTTCTGCAAAGCCTGGCTGCTTGGAGAGCACCGTCTGCAGGGTCTCGATCGCCGTGTCCGGTTCCCCCGCCGCAGCCTCGGCGCGGGCCCGCCACGCGAGCACCACCGGATCCGCCGGCTGGTGGACCAGCGCCTCGTCGAACGCGCTCCGGGCCTGCCGGGCGTGACCGCTGTCCAGCAGCTCCCGACCCCGCCGCCATGCGTCGAGCGCTGCCCGCTGGGCCACGAGCGCCTCGTGCCGCTGGGTCTGCTCCGGTCCCCGCCCGCCGGTGCAGCCCGAGAAGGCGCAGAGGACCAGCACCAGCGCCGCTCCCCTCACCTGCACTCCGCCACGAGCCCGATGATGGACGCCTGCCGGCCGGTCGCCGCGCCGTCCCGCCGGTGGCTGAAGAAGTCCGGATCCCCGATCGTGCAGTTGCAGACGTGATCGACCTCGCGGACTCCCGCCGCCTCGAGCTGGTCGACCACCGCAGCCCGGAGATCGGCGTGCTCCCGACCCCGCGGTCCCATGCGGCTGACCCGCTCGCGGACGAGGCCGGCCTGCACCAGCGCGTCGACCACCTCGGGTCCAGTCTCGTAGTTCTCCACCGACGCGTGCGGTCCGACCGCCGCGACGATGGCCTCCGGGGCGCACCCGGTCCGAGCGACCATCGCCTGCACGGTGCGACCCACGATGTCCTGCACCACGCCCCGCCAGCCCGCGTGCGCCGCCGCGACGACCCCGGGACCGGCGAGCAGGACCGGCACACAGTCCGCGGTACGGACCGCGAGGAGCACCCCGGGCTCGCAGGTGAGCGCCGCGTCCGCCGCAGCCGCGGTACGCAGCGGTCCCGTCGGCTCCGAGACCTCGACCACGACGTTGCCGTGCACCTGGTCGAGGAGCACGACGTCGCCAGCCCCCCCTCCGAGCGCGCGGGCGGCCCGGCGCCAGTTCTCCACGATCGCGTCTGCGTCGTCATCATCGCGCAGGGCCAGGTGCAGCGAGTCCCGGGGGGCCGGACTGACCCCGCCCCGGCGGGTGGTGAATCCGTGCACAACGCCGGGCAGGCGTCGCAAGAGCGCAGCCTGCAGCACGAGGGACTCGGGAACGTCGTCTGACCGCATCGCCTGAAGCCTATCCGAGACCGGCCCCGAATGCCCTCTCTGATCCCGTTGACATCGTGGTCGCGGTAGCCGTACGCTCTGCATCTGGAGACGCCGTGAACCGCTCGTTCCCCCTCGTCCTCACCCTGGGCGTCCTCGCGCTGTCCGCCTGCGGCGCAGAGGCCAACTACACCCTGCGGCTCCGGCCGGTGGTGCCCCTGAACCAGGAGCCCTTCAAGGACGGTCCCCACGTGTTCATCAGCGTGCAGGACCCCGAGGTGGACACCGAGTGGTTCGACCTGAACACCCTGAGCGCCGGCTCGGGCACCGTGCAGTCCGGCGGCTTCGGACCCCTGAGCAACGACCGCATCGCCGTCGCGCTCACGGTCGGCGAAGACCCGGAAGATGCCCCGAACGACCTGATCGCGTTTGGCGCCTCCACCCCGCTGACCCTCGGCGTCGGTGGCGCCGAGGCGGACGTCGGCGTGTTGATCGCCGAGCTCGACGGCGCCGGCGGCCTCACCACCCTGGAGCAGCCCGCGTTCGGCGCCGCGATCGCCGTGCTCGACAGCGGCCGGGTCTACGCCTTCGGCGGCATCCGGATCCAGGGCGGCGAGTGTGAGCGCACCGTCCGCCGCCTCTCCAGCCTGAACGAGGGAGAGTGGACGTTCGAGCGGCTCAACGTCGAGCTTCCCGAGGGCGTGTGCTACGCGCAGGCGACCGTGATGCAGATCGAAGGCAAGGAGATGATCGTCATCACCGGCGGTGAGAAGTCGTACAACGCGCACACGAGCCGCAGCAACCGGGCCACGGTGTTCGATCCCGAGACCCAGAGCATCGTCGGCACGACCACGGGCACCTACTCCCGGGCCCGCCACGCCGTCGGCATGCTGCCGGACGGCAACCTGCTCCTGGTCGGCGCCCACCAGATCACCTCCGTCGGCCCGAACAGCGCGACCTGGGAGGTGCTCGACCCCAGCGGCCCCACCTTCGGCGCCTACGGCACGGTCGAGTCGGCTCCCTGGGACTTCATGAGTGCGCCCCTGCCCGGCGGCCTCGCCATCTGCGGCGGCGGCCAGTGGGTTCGGGACAACATCACGCCCCTGTCCGCCTGCACCACCTTGATGGGCGACGGGAGCAACACCGCCCTGCCCGCCCTGCCCTGGCAGCTCCGGGCGGGAACGATGGCCCGCCTCCGCGACGGACGACTCGTCGTGGCCGGGGGCATCACCGACTCCGGCACGGCCGGCAGCAACCTCGATGGCGTGAAGGCCGCATTCATCCTCGATCTCGAGGCAGATCCCCTCCGCTGGGAGCGGCTGCCGGACATGAACGAGGCCCGCGCCTACGCGACCGGGTTCGCGGACAGCCAGGGCGGCATGGTGGTCATCGGCGGCGCGGAGAAGGCCTGGGGCTTCGGCGGCTCGCCGACTGGCGTGCACGAGTGCGGCGAGCGCCTGATCTTCGAGGAGGGCGAGGCGCGCTGGGAGCTCATGAGCACCTGCGGCGAGGGCGGCACCGGCGTGAACCTGGGGATCGGCCTGCACGACGGCTACGGCGCCGTGCTGCTCCAGGGGCGAGCCGGCTCGACCGGAGGCGGCAGCTCGGTCGCCATCGTGCCGCGAGGTCCGCGCTACTGATCGGCCTGGGCGGGTGCCCACCACACCAGGTCGTCGGGTCCGACGTCGTCGAGCACGGCCTTCGGGACGAGCGCATCGGCCGCCCTGCCCTCGACCAGGCGAGCGCGCACGTCGGTCGACGAGATCCCCGGGAAGGCAGGCACGTCAGGCGGGGACGCGTAGCCGACTCGCCCGACCACCAGCGGCTCGAAGTCGCGGGCGATCTCCTCCCAGCGGTGCCAGCGCGGCAGATCCGGCAGGTTGTCCGCCCCCAACAGCAGGCGGAAGCTGTGCTCGGGGTGACGCTCCTGCAGCGCGCGCAGGGTGTTGAGCGTGTAGCTGGGCTTGGGGAGCGTCTCTTCGATGGTCTCGACGCGAACGTGCTCGGACACGGTCTCCGCCAGCAGGGAGCACCACCGCGCCCGCCGCGCAAACGGGGCCTGGGCCTTGCCGAACGCATGTCCACCCACCGGCACCAGCCAGACCTGATCCGCGCGCCCGGTCCACACCACCCAGGCGGCCACCAGCGCGTGCCCCAGGTGCGGCGGGTTGAAGCTCCCTCCGTAGATCGCGATGCGCACGGCACCTCCCACCAGCCGGGTTACCCGACCGGCCGACCCCACGCACCTCGGAGTGCCCGTGCGCATCGGTGTGTTCGACAGCG
>CALATR010001049.1 GCA_937891875.1 uncultured Pseudomonadota bacterium
GAGCAGGCCCATGATGTGGTCGCCGTTGTCTCCCTCGTCCTGGATGTGCATGCGGATCAAGCCGACCGTGGCGTCCAGCGTGTCGTAGTCGACGTCCGCCTGGCGGTCTTCCAGGCCGATCTGGGCGTACGTGTTCTCGGCGCCGGGATCGTAGGCGCGGGCCATCCCGGTCGGCACGTGCTGCTGCAGAACAGCAAGGAGATAGGCACGCTCTCGGCCGGTACGCCCCTCCAGCTGGGGGGGCATCCGCGGCTCCACGTCGAAGCCGTGCGCGTCGAAGAAGCCATCCTGGGACACGGCCCACAGGCGGATCTCCTCGCCGGCCTGGAACACCTCCTGCCAGCGGGTCACCGCCTCCTCGACGTGGGCCTCCCACGCCTGCAGCGTGCCCAGGAGGCTGCCGGTCCAGGTGGGGGTCTGCAGGCCGCCGGACACGCCGCGGAAGCGCTCGACGCCCCGCGGACCCTCGTAGGCGTCGGGGTACCAGGCGCGGCCGAAGCCGAGCTCGAAGCCGCTGGCCCACAGGCGATCGAGCTTGCGACTGACCTCATCCCAGGTGGCCGTGTCGAGGCCCGCCTCGCGGAAGCCCTGACGCATGCGGCACCTGTCGTTCCAGTCGCGCACCGCCACCAGCTCGAACTCCATCAGGCGCATCTGTGCGGCGCCCAGCTTCGCCCGGTCTCCGCTGCGCATCGCAGCCTTCGCGTCCATGGCGATCTGCCGCAGGGCCAGCGCGGAGTCCGTCGCCACCTGGGGCAGCCGCGCCGCCTGCCGGGCCAGCTCGGTGGCCATGCTGTCCTGGGCGGCCATCGGGTCGCGGTCGAAGTGGAAGCCGGAGCCGGGCTCGCCGATCTCGATCGGATCGTCGTAGAGGGCGCCCGCCCCGAAGTCCATCGCGCCATCCTCGCCGACGATGGCGGCCCCCGCGGCGGACAGCATCGGGGTGTCCAGCTCCTGCCCGCCAGCATCGAGCGCGGCCGCCGCGGCCTGGTTGCTGCCGGACGCGCCGGGGGTGGCCCCGCGGTCCGGCGTGCGTGCGGCCTGGGTGCTCTGGGCGGACCGTCGGCTGTGGGCGATCATGGGGCCTCCGGAGGACTCGGTGGCTCGCAAGGTAGACAGCCGATCCGAGCTGGGCCGGGAGCCCTCAGCACGCCTCAGACGTCCTCAGGCTGAGGGCACCTGAGGATCCGCAGCGCCTCGTCGTGGCGGCGGTAGGACGCGGTCGGAGGTTCCCATGCGTCTGCTCGTCCTGTCGCTCCTCGCCGTGGCCGCACCTGCGCTCGCGGGCACGCCCGACCTGTCCGGGGTCACGTCCAGCGGACCGGTGCTCAAGGGGGCCGCCCGCCCCGCTCCCGTGAAGCCGGCCCGGCTCTCCGCCCCCGCCGGCAGCGAGTTTGCGGGTGCCATCATGCGGCATTCCGGGCCCGCTTTCGTCTTCCAGGGCTCGCTCTACCAGCCCGACGGCATGACGCTGTACCGCTGCGAGTGGGACGGCCAGGCCTGCGCGTGGAAGGCCGAGGGCTCCTTCCCCGGTCAGGTCGCTGCCATCGGCAACGCGGGCAACGAGATCGTCGTGGCGACCGCCCAGAAGCTGGTCTACCGCGGCACCCCCGGCAACCTGCGCGCGATCGGCCAGGTGGAGTACGCCCCCAGCTCGATCACGCTGGTCGGCGACCACCTGTACTGGACCACCGAAGGCTCGCCCGTCTACAAGACCGCGTCGGTCTCCCCGACCGAGCTCGGGCCCCGGGTCGCGGTGATCTCGGAGTTCTCCGCCGGCTACTTCGACGTCGAGCAGTTCGGCGGCGCCCTGTACGTGGTCTCGAAGAACTACCTGCAGCGCTTCGAGGTCGCGGCTGACGGCACGCCCACCGACGCCCAGCGCTCGGTGTCCTGCACCTCGTGCAAGGCCGGCGTGTTCCAAGGCGGCCTCGGCCTGTACAGCATCGGCAGCGATCGCAAGGTCTACCGGCTGCTTGCGACGATGCCGTAGGCGCCTACCACTCCACCTCGACCCCCGCGCTGATCCACGGTCCGGTCGAGCCGGCGATCGGCGGCTCGGGCAGCCGCACGCTCGGCACCGGGCCGTCCTCGGTCCACGCGCCGGTCAGGCCGGTCCAGCGGCCCTCCAGGTGCACGGTCACCGGGAGGCGCGTCGGGATCCGCTGGGTCAGGCGCAGGCCCAGGTCGGAGCCGGGCACGTTGGGCACGCCGCCCAGGTCGGGGTCGACCGCGAGCGTGTCGATGGGGCCGCGCCGCACGGCCACGACCGCGCCGACGGACAGGCGCCACGGGTCGGTGGGCAGGTCCCAGAGCAGGCTCGCGTCCAGGTTGTGGCGGAAGCCGACCAGGGTGCCGTCCTGGACCAGGCTCGCCGCGGGGCCGAGGGGCTGGTTCCAGGTATACGATGCCTGCAAGCTCCAACTTCTGGAGTAGACCTTGTGCAGGCCGATCCGGCTCGACAGGACCCGCCGGTCCACCCGGGCGCCGTCCCACGTGGGCAGGCCGGTGCGGTCGCGGTGGGTGAGCGCGAGGCTGAGCCCGAGGTCGCGATACACCTCGGCCTGGAGCTTCAGGCCCAGGTCGTCGACCCGCGGGGGCAGGGCGTCGAGGCCCAGGGCGAGGGGCCACAGGCGCAGTCCGGACCAGCTGCGCTGCCACAGCAGGTGGGCGGCCAGCTTGCGGTCGTGGCTGTGGTAGCCGACGGCGAGGCGAGGGCTGGTGCGGGCGCGGCCGCCGAGGC
>CALATR010001050.1 GCA_937891875.1 uncultured Pseudomonadota bacterium
CCCGCCACTCGCCCGCCCGCAGCTACGCGACTGTCCGCGGAGGCCGCCACGCTCCTCCGCCCAGAGGCCTGCGCCAGAGCCCCTACGCCTCCCCTCCGCCATTCGCCGCCCCGAATCCCACATACACCACCCCCGCCAGCACCGTGCAGCACAGCCCCATCGGCCAGCCGCTCCCAAAGAACCCCTCCCACGGCTCCCCGCTGAACCCCTGCACCAGGTGCACGGCCCACAGCCCGGTTCCGACCGCCATCGCCGCCAGGCACGCCCGCTCCCCCCGGGGCCAGTAGAGCCCACCCAGGAGCGGCACCAGCAGCGACACCATCGTGACCTCGTAGCTGGCCTCCAGCAGCGCGTACGCGTCCTCGCCCAGTGCGGCGATGATCAGGCTGGCGACGCCGACGCCGAGGATCGCGAGGCGGTGCATGCCGACGGTCTCGGGGAGGAAGCGGGCGGCGCCGTTGCGGGCGATGACGGTGGCCGGGGCGAGGATGGCGCTGTCGATGGTGGAGAGCACGGCGCTGGCGACGGTGAGGGTGAAGACGAGCGCGACCGCCGGATGCAGGGTGGCGGACGCGAGCACGGCGAGCACGGAGCCCTCGCCGAGATCGGGAGCGACGCTATCCGCGCCCAGGGCGAGCAGCACGGGGATGCCGCCGAGCAGCAGGTAGAGCACCCCGGCGCCGACGCAGGCCCAGATGGCGACCCGCGCGCTGCGGGCGGCAAAGACGCGCTGGGCGAGGTCCTGGCCGGGCAGGTTGCCGAGCGCGCCGGCCAGCAGTGCCGACGTCCAGGCCACCCCGGCCGCCCCGGCGGGGATCCAGATCCGGTGTTCTTCCGGGGTGTTCGCCCAGATCTCGCCGAGTCCCAGCCAGGCGTCGCCCCCGCCGACCTGAAGCAGCACGACCCCCGCGAGCACGACCAGGCCGACGATCATGAGCACGACCTGCACCGCGTCGGTCAGGGTCACGGCCCACATGCCGCCGAGCAGGGTGTAGCCGATGCCGACGGCCGCCGCGGCCAGCAGGGCGACCGTGGGATCGAGGCCGGCGACCAGCACCAACAGGGCGCCCAGCGCCGAGAACTGGGCCGCGATCCAGCCCAGGTAGCCGGGCACCATGAGCACGGCGGAGGCGGTCTCGGCGCGGGGTCCGAAGGCGTCGCGGTAGAAGTCGGACAGGGTCGTGAGCTTGCGACGCCACAGGGGTCCGGCGAGCAGCACCCCCGCGAGGATCAGGCACAGGCCGCTGCCGATGGGGTCGAGCGCCGCCGCGCGCAGGCCGTGCTCACGCACCTCGTCCGCCGCGACGAGCAGGGTGCCGGCGCCAAACCAGGTTGCGAGCACGGTCGAGGTCGCGAGCGGCAGGCCGAGGCGGCGCCCGGCGACGACGAAGTCCTCGACGTCGGACACCCGCGAGCGGGCCAGCCAGCCGATGCCGAGCATGGCCACTGCGAACCCGATGAGCACGACCAGGTTGAGCATGACGGACGCTACACCGACCGGCTCCAGAATGCCGCTAGGATGAGCAGCGGAGGCGCCCATGCTGCTGCTGCTCGCCGGTCTCGCCCAGGCCGGGCTCGGTCCCGACGACGTCATCGTGCTCTACAACGCCGACGACCCCGAGGCCCTGGCCACCGCCCAGCACTACGCCGACGCCCGCGACATCCCCTCCGAGCAGCTGTGCGCCATCACCGGCGTCGATCCCGCCGCGCGCGAGGTCGCGTTCGCCGACTTCGACAGCCAGATCCGCACCCCCTTCGAGGCCTGCCGCGACGCCCTTCCCTACCCCGATGACATCGACGCCATCGTGATCGTCCGCGGCCTGCCCTACCGGGTGAAGCTCCCGCAGTTCTACGCCAGCCTGGAGGCGACGCTGCAGGTCGGGCGGGCGGTCGACGGGAACGGTGTGGAGGTGGCCGGGCAGGGGCAGGTGAAGAGCGGGACGTACACGGCGGCGTCGGTGTTCAACCCGGCGTTTGTCGCGGGCGGCCAGTACGCTGCGGACACGACCTACTCCTACGGCCCGAACGGGAACTACATGACCGCGCCGCGGATCGTCCGCGGTGAGAACGTGCCCGGCCCGTTCCGCCGCACCGACCGCCACGCGAACGCCCGGGACTTCACCGGCGAGCTCTACGTCGTGAGCCGCCTCGACGGCTTCGACCACGACGACGCCCGCGCACTCGTCGACCGGTCCTTGCTCTCGGACGCCGGCGCGTCGGACGACCCGCTGATGTGCATGCACGGCGCGGACGGCGCCCGCGGGGTCCGCGACGGAGAGTGCCGCTTTGCCCTGCTGAAGCTCGACGAGGCCGGCATCAACACCACCTGGCTCGACGCCTTCGACGACGCGCTGTCCGGCCACACGGTGATGGCCTACTGGACCGGCGCCGCCAACCTCAAGGGCTCCATCGACGGCGTCACCTACGCGCCGGGCGCCGTGACCGCGAACCTGACCAGCTTTGGCGCCGCCCCGAGCAACTTCTTCTGCAACGAGGGCGGCGAGGCCTGCCCGGCGAGCGAGTCCCAGACCTCCATCGCCCGCTTCGTGCGCGCCGGGGCGAGCGCGGCCCACGGCACCGTCGCCGAGCCGCTCAACAACACCTTCCCCAACGCGGGCATGCTGATCCTCTACGGCCGCGGCTACACGCTGGGCGAGGCCGCCCTGTACAACCAGCAGTACCTCTACTGGCAGAACCTGTGGCTCGGCGATCCCCTCATGGCGCCCTACGCCGAGCGCCCCGAGATCACGATCCCCGCCGAGCACCCCGCCGACCAGCCCCTGCCCACCCTCGCCACCCACCCCGACGGCGTCGCCTGGCTCACCATCTACGCCGACGGCGACAAGGTCTGGGACGACGCGCCCCCAGCCGAGGGCACCCTCCCCGTCGGCCTCCTGGGCCTCGCCGAGGGCGACACCGTCGAGCTCACCATCATCGCCACCGCCGCCCCCCCCGCCCCCGACACCTGGGACGGCTGGCCCGCCACCGTGCAGCTCGACCCCGGAACCAAGGGCTGGCGCAGCGAGACCTTCACCGTCATCCCCGGTGCCGTCGAGGAGACCGGCTGCGGAGGGTGCAGCTCGGCTGGCGGACACGCGGGGTGGATGCTGGGGTTGCTGGTGCTTCCTTGGGTGGGGCGGAGGAGGAGTCCCTAGTTCAGACGTCGACTTTCACCACTGAGGAGCTGAGCACCGGAGATCGGACGGAGCCGTCCATGAGGGTCGGCTGGCCGCCGGTGGGCGCGGTGGAAACCGGCCTTCGCACCGCCGATAGCCCCAGGTCGCGCCCTCGGCGTCGGCACGTTCGGTTCCGCCGCCGGTCCCCTCTACTCCAGCTCCGGCACCGGCTTCAGGAACCCCGGCAGCCTCTCCTCGTGCCCCGCCGCGATCAACAACCGCGCATGCTCCGGGGTCGACACGCCCAGCCGCACCGCCTCGCGCACGAACCAGCCGTTGCGCCAGGGCCACTCCTTGACCGCCCCGCGGTAGTCCGGGATCGACCGGCTGTACGCCATGAGCCGCTCCACCAGCCAGTCCTGGGGCAGGTCGACGTTGGTGCTGGCGCGGCCGACCCTCCGCAGGTCGGAGACCAGGGCGCGCAGGTCGTCCTCGTGCTGGTCGCAGACCTCGCCCACCGTGCAGTCGTGCACCTCGCAGAGCAGGCCAAACGCGGCGTTCCAGCACAGCTTCTCGAGCTCCCACGCGCAGAAGCGGGGCCAGTCCACGACCTGGGCGGGCAGGCCGAGGCGCACGAACCAGCGCACCGTCTGCAGGGCCAGGGGGCCGGTGAAGGGGCTGGGCTCGGGGCCGGGCACCGCGTCGGACTGCCGGTCCGCGACCGCGAAGAAGAGCAGGCCCCGGGTGCAGGCCCCCAGGGAGCGATCCTCGAGCCACGGACCGAGCGCGCCGTTCTGGATGAAGACCAGGTCCTGGTGGCGCTGCTTCGGCACGCGCTGCAGCACCGCGTCGAGGTCGTCGTTGCGGGTCGCCACCAGGATGGGCTCGCCCGCCTCACGCTCCAGCACGCTCCAGTCGCTGTCCCGGGACAGCAGGGTGCAGGGCTCGCCGTTGTCGTCCGCAGCGCGCTCGACGGCCAAGCCGATGCGACCGGCTCCGATGACGACCATGACCACCTCCGGCCCAGCGCCTAGCGCGCCGACGCGAGCCGGGCCGCCGCACTCGAAGACCGAGGGATGGCGAGGTAGAGTCCGCCCATGTCGCTCCCCCCCGACCTTGTCGCAGAGCTGCAGGACCACGGCCTCCAGGTGGTCCTCGACGCCCCCCTCGCCCGCCGGACCTGGTGGCAGGTGGGCGGTCCCGCCGACGGCTTCGTCAAGGCCGGCTCCGTCGAGGAC
>CALATR010001051.1 GCA_937891875.1 uncultured Pseudomonadota bacterium
CGCCGGCGCCGGCGGCTCCTACAACGGCGGCTCGAGCCAGAGCAACAGCGCGGGCGCACGGTCCGGGGACGGCCTGGTCACCATCGACCTGCTGTGAGGGCAGGTCGGCTCACGGGTGCTCGGCCGTCGGTCCCGGACGCCAGCCCGGCGGCCCGAGCAGCTTGCGAAACGTGACGTTGATCCTCGGCTCCGTGACAGCCGCCTGGGCCGGCACCCCGTGGTACCACGCCCGCTGGAAGCTGCCGCCCATGACCAGCAGGCTGCCGTGGGTGAGCACCAGGCGCTCGCGGCGCTTGGACTTGTAGCGGCGCTTGGGCTGGGCGACGAAGCGGCGGGCGGCGCCCAGCGACAGGCTCGCGATCACCGGGTCCGGGCCCAGCTCGGGCTCGTCGTCGGCGTGGGGGCCGATGCGGTCGTCGCCGTCGCGGTAGAGGTTGAGCATGACGTGGTCGAACTCGACCCCGGCCGCGGCGGACACCCGGTCGGTGAGCTCGGCCAGCACGGGATCGAGCGGCCGGGGCTGCAGCGTGAGCCCGGAGTAGCGGTAGGCCTGCGGTCCCGCCCAGGCCATCAGCCGCTGCTGCAGGACCTCCTTGCCGAACACGACGATCGGGAGCTGGGCCCAGTCGTCTCGGGCGAGCAGGGTGGCGAGCAGCCGATCCGCCTCGTCCGGGGCGAGCCACTCGGCGTCGAAGTCGAGCCAGGCGCCGAACTTGAGGACCTGGCGCTGCATCAGCCCCAGCCGCCGGTGTCGATCCGACCGCCCAGCCGCTCGAGGCTGCCGTCGGCGAGCCGCGCGTCGGCCAGCTCGCCCATGCGCCCGACCGCCTCGTCCGCGCTGTCCGCGTCCCACAGCAGCTGGGCGATCTCCTGGTGCAGGTCGTTGTTCCCGCTCGCCAGGAGGCGCTCCAGGGTGGTCGTCGGCTCGGGCTTGGCGTCCCGGGTCTGCATGAGCGGGTGCTCCTGGCTGCGCGCGTGCCACTCCCCCTCGGGCAGGGGTCGATAGCGGGCGAAGAAGCCGAAGTGCCAGGGAAGGAAGTACATCGCGCGCCGGTGGCCCAGCTCGTCGTCGCCGAAGTGCTCGCGGAAGTAGCCGGCGAGGCGGTGGTAGATGGCGATCCGCTCCGCCGGGCCCAGGCAGAGCTCGCGTCCCTCGCGGATCTCCTGGAAGATCCAGGGCTTGATCAGCGGACCGCGCCCGAGCATCAGCCCGTGGGCGCCGCTGTCGGCCAGCCGGTCGCGCGCCTCGTACCAGGTGAGCACGTCGCCGTTGCCGATGACCGTGAGGTTGCGATCGGCGACCAGCCGGCCCACCGCCTCCCAGTCCGCCGCCTTGCTGTAGCGCTGCTCCCGACTGCGCCCGTGCAGGATCACCGCGCTCACGCCGATGCGCTCCAGGTCCTCGGCGACCCCATCGCTCTTGACCTTGCCCTTGCGGAAGCCCAGGCGGAGCTTCGCCGTCACCGGCACGTCCACCGCCTCGACCATGGCCGCCACGATGTCGACCAGCGTGCGGGTCCGGTCCATCAGCCGGGCGCCCATGCCGCGCTTGACGGTGTCGTCGATGGGACAGCCGCAGTTCAGGTCCACCCACTTCGCCCCGTGCTCGACCGCGAGGATCGCCGCGTCCCGGGCCAGCTCCGCCTTGTGGGTCGCCAGCTGCACCCCGAAGAAGGTCTCGCTCTCGTGGTGGCGGAGCAGGGCCAGCTCCCGGCCGCTGCCCTTGAGCAGCTTGTGGGCATAGGCCATCTCCGAGCAGGTTACCTTGGCTCCGAAGTCCGCGCACAACCTTCGGAATGGGAGATTTCCACCACGGGTGAGCGGGGCCAGGAGCACGTTGTCGGGGAAGGGCGGAGCGGGAGTCATGGAGCCTCGGGGAAGGTCCGCCGGTGACCCGGCGCGGCGTCGGCGGCAAGTCGCGGCTGGATTTCCCTGGATCCGATTCCGGGATGCGTTACGATGCGTCACGTAATCAAACACACCCAGGGAGGCAGCCATGGACCTGCTGCTCATCGTGCTCGGCGTCTTCGGCCTCGTTCCCATCGCGGCCATGGGCTTCTTCTACACCGTCATCCCGCTGCTCCTGGTGGGCCTGCAGGTGCTCGGCGTCGCCGCGGCCCTGACCGAGCGCGAGGCCCCGGCCACGGCGGCCCCGGACCGGCAGCTCGACCGGGCAGCATGACCGGGGTCAGACCCCGAGGGGTTAGACGTCGCGGGCCGCCCCTGACCGAGTGAACCGCCCCATGTCCGAGCCCGGCCGCCCGCGCGATCCCGACGTCGACGACCGCATCCTCGCGGCCGCACGCCAGATCCTCGACGCCGAGGGAGCCGCCGCACTCTCGGTGGCCCGGGTCGCCCGCGATGCAGGCGTCGGACGCCCGACCGTCTACCGTCGCTACCAGGACGCCGGCGATCTGCTCCGCGGCGTGCTCTTCGCCGAGCTCGACGCCATCCTCGCCGCCAACCGCGACACCATCGCCGCCATGCAGCCCGAGGGTCCGGTCATCGCGGACCTGCTCTTCATGGCCACGCCTTCCTTCCGGTTCTACGCCAGCAATCCCGAGCGTTCGAAGGCCCTGCTCACCGCCGCGATCCTCGCCGAGCCCCACTGGCAGAAGCGCTGGGACACCCTGAACGCCGAGATCGCCGGCATCGCCGTGCGCGTGCTCCAGGCCGGCATCCAGCGCGGCGAGCTGCCCCCCGACACCGACGTCTTCCTGTGCGTGCAGGGCTACCTCATGCTCTTCATGGCGACGCTGATCGCCGGACTCGCCGGCGGCTACGGCCCCGACCCGGACACCTGGACCGCCGGCCTCGGTCGCCTGCTCGAACAGCACTTCGAAGGGCTCTTCCTGCGAGCACGTGGGTGCTGATCGCCCTGAACAAGCCCTACGGGGTGCTGTGCCAGTTCACCGACCCCGACGGCCGCCCCACCCTGGCCGATCACGTCGACGTGCCCGGGGTCTACCCCTGCGGACGCCTCGACACGGACTCCGAGGGCCTGCTCCTGCTCACCGACGACGGCGCCCTGCAGCACCGGCTCTCCCACCCGAAGTTCGGCAAGCACAAGACCTACCTCGTCCAGGTGGAGCGGATCCCCGACGAGGCCGCCCTGGACGCCCTGCGCCGCGGCGTCGAGATCAAGGGCCGCCGCACCCGCCCGGCGAAGGTTCGCCGCATCGACCCGCCCGACCTCTGGGAGCGGGATCCGCCGGTGCGCTTCCGCAAGTCCGTCCCCGACTGCTGGCTGGAGCTCAGCATCTCGGAGGGAATGAACCGTCAGATCCGGCGCATGACCGCGAAGGTCGGACACCCGACCCTGCGACTGGTCCGCGTCGCCATCGATCGGTACACCCTGGGCGATCTGGCGCCCGGGGCGTGGCGGCGGATCGAACGACCCTGACGCGCAGGACGGGATGGAGGCCCCCCGTGCACCGCGTCACCCTGCCCCTGCTCCTCGGACTCACCGCCTCGGCCCTCGCCGACGACACTGCGCCCCCCACCCCGGAGGCGCACGTCTTCCTGGACTTCTCCTGCCTGGACTGCGCGGACGCGTGGGAGCAGGACGCCGCCGAGCTCCTCCGCCAGGGGGTCCCGGTCACGCCCCACGCCTTCCCCCTGGCAGGCGCGTGCAACGCCGAGCTCCCCGCAGAGGAGGACGCCCCCGCCTCGGCCCACTGCGAGCTGGCCCGCGCATTCGCCTGCGTCCGCAACGAGGGAGATCCCAGCGCGTTCGTCGGCATGGTGCTGCAGCAGCCCCTGTGGCTCCGCCAGGACCTGGGTCGGGACGGCGTCGCCGAGCTGGCCGAGCCGCTGGGCTTCGACCGCGACGAGCTGGCTGCGTGCATGGCTGCGCCCGAGACCCAGGCCGCCATCGACCGCGACGTGGAGCTGGCCGCTCGCCTCGGCATCACCCGCGCCCCCGCCTGGTCCCTGGACCTGGGCGGCGAGTCCGTGCGGATCGGCCGCACCGGCGCGGTCGTCGGGGACGTGGCGGCCCTGCGCTCCGGCACCGCGCCAGACGAGCTCTACGTCGGCGAGGAGCTCCTGCCCGAAGGCGGGCGCACCGGCGATCTGGTCGTCCTGACCCGCGACGCCAGGAAGGGCCGGAAGCTCCGGTCCAAGCACGTCTCTCGAATCCACGCGCCCGAACCGTTCGTCGTGCCACAGCACCTGCATGGCCTCCCGGAGGGCTGCCGCCCCCGCGCCGATCTTCCCGCCGGCGCCCCCCTGCGCAGCGACCTGCTCGACTGCCGGCCCGACGCCGCGGTCCTGGCGCTGCCGACCGAGCCAGGAGTCGAGTCCCTGGGTGGCCCCTACACCATCTTCGTGGTCGCCGCGTCCGACCTCGAGCCCGGCCACGTGCTCACCGAAGCCGACCTGCGCTTCCTCGAAGCCCCTCGCGCCGACGGCATGGCCGCCCTCGGCTGTGATGCCGACACCTGCGAGCTGGACCTCGCAGCGCCGGTCGGCCGGACCGTCACCCAGCCGATCCGTGCGCACGAACCCCTTCGCAAGGGCAGCCTGCGTTAGTGCCCCATCGACTGGAGGGACCATGACACGCTGGACCACGCTGCTGCTCCTGGCAGGCTCCGCCCACGCCGCCGAGCCCGCGGACGCCGCCCCCGATCCCGCCGATGTGCACGTCGTCGTCTACATGGACTACCTCTGCAGCCACTGTGAGCGCGCCTGGCACGAGTCCGTGCCCAAGCTCCGCGAGCGCGGGGTCGATGTGGAGCTGCGGCTGTTCCCGCTCGCATCCGACTGCAACCCGGCCATGCCTCCCGGCTACGACAAGCCGGTCAACTGCATGCTGTCCCGCGCTGCCATGTGCGTCGACGGCAAGCTCGACACCTACAGCGACTTCGTCTTCGCGATCCCGCTGGAGCAGCGCGCCACGCTGACGGACGGCCAGGTGATCGACATCGCGGTCGACGTGCGCCTGGACCGGAACGCCGTCGTGGCGTGCCTGATGGACAAGACACCGCTGCCCCCGCTCTTCGAGCAGGCGATCCGGGCCGAGAAGGCCGGCGTCCGCGGCACGCCCAGCTGGTTCCTGCGCGAGGGCGAGGACGAGCTGATCCCGATCGGCCAGCGCGGGCCCGTGTTGAAGGACGTCGACGCCATCCTCGCCGGCGCGGATCCCCGGACCCTCGACCAGAGCCTCTCCGGGAGCCTGGAGCGCGCGTACGCCAGCGCCGAGGCCGCGACCCGGGAGAAGGCGGAGCCGCAGCCGCGCCTGGCCCAGATCGCCGTGGTCGCCAGGACCGACCTGCCGGCGTCCCACCGCATCACAGCAGACGATGTGCGCAAGATCCGCATCTCTCCCTCGTTCTGGCTCGACGAGATGCTGCGGGAGGTCCGGGTGGGACAGAAGACCACCGCCCGGATCTACGCCGGCGAGCCCCTCCGCAAGGAGCAGCTGACCGAGCCCAAGGGCAAGCGGATCCTGGGCCTCGAGGCGCCTCCGATCCCCGCCTACCCGACCGCCGAGCGCAAGGACATGCTCCTCGTCGCCAGTCAGCCACTGCCCGCCGGTCACGTCATCACCGAGAGCGACCTCTTCCTGGTCGAGGTCCCCGCCACCACCGGCCCCGCCTGGCTCGGCTGCAAGCCCGGCACCTGCTTCCGCAACTACGAGGAGGTGGTCGGCCGCACCGTGGCGGAGGACATCCTGGACAACGCGGCGATCCGGCGGGAGAAGCTGAAGTAGCGCTCAGCCCCTCCGCTTCCGCCGGCTACCGCCCCAGCCCCATGGCTTGCTTCGCCCGCGCCAGAACCACGTTCGCCTGGGCGTTGGCGCGCTCGGCGCCCCGCTCCAGGATCGCGTCGAGCACGCTCTCATCACCGCGCAGCTCCTCGTAGCGGGCCCGCAGGGGGGCGAGCTCCGCCTCCGCCGCGGCGATGAGGTCCGCCTTGAGGTAGCCGTAGCCGCGGCCGTCGTAGCGCTTGCCGATCTCCGCCGGGTCTTCCCCGGTGAACGCCGCGAACATGCCCAGCAGGTTCCGGATCCCCGGGCTCGCGTCCTCGTAGATCGTGCACGTGCCGGAGTCGGTCTTGGCGCGGTTGATCTTCTTCTTCACCTGCTTGGGCGTGTCCAGCAGCCCGATGGCGTGGCCCGGCCGCTCGACGGCGGTGGACTTGCTCATCTTGGCCTCGGGGTCGTCCAGCCCCATGATGCGCGCACCCTGCTTCGGGATCATGGGCTTCGGAAGGTGGAAGACGTCGCCGAAGCGGTGGTTGAAGCGCTCCGCCAGGTCGCGGGTCAGCTCGATGTGCTGCTTCTGGTCCGCGCCCACCGGCACGAGGTCGGCGTCGTAGAGCAGGATGTCGGCCGCCTGGAGCACCGGGTAGGTGAGCAGGCCCGTGCCGACGCCCTCGTTGTCGCCGCCCTTGACCTTGAACTGGGTCATGCGCTTGAGCCAGCCCATGGGGGCCATGCAGGTCAGGATCCAGGCCAGCTCCGCGTGCGCGGGCACGTCAGACTGCACGAAGATCGTGGCCTTGTCGGGATCGATGCCCGCCGCGATGTAGATCGCCGCCACCGACCGGATCGCCTCGCGCAGGCGCGCGGGATCGACCGCCTCGGGCACGGTGATGGCGTGCATGTCGACCACGCAGAAGAAGGTGTCGTAGTCGTCGACCATGCCGCGCCAGTTCCGGAGCGCACCCAGGTAGTTTCCGATGTGCAGGATTCCGGTGGGCTGGACGCCCGAGAGCACGCGCTGGCGGGACATGACGATCTTCCTCCTCACGGGGCCACGGGCGTAACCGCTGGGGTCTGGCGGCACACCCCTTGCAGCCTCTCCGACCCAGGAGGCCGCATGCAGGTCCACGAGGCACCCGAAGGCAAGCAGCCGGACGGTCAGGCCGAGCCCCCGAGCACCACCCCCGACCCCGAAGTCGCCGAGACCCTGCGCCAGGGACGCCGCCGACCCGGTCGCTGGCTGCTGGTGGCCCTGGGTGCAATCGCACTGATCGCCCTGCTCACCTGGGTCTTCTGGCCCACCTCGGGGGAGCAGGCGCGGTGGGAGCTGGGTCAGGTGGCCCAGCACGACCTGGTGGTGCAGGTCACCGCGGTCGGACCCCTGGCCGCCTTGGACACGGTCGAGGTGGGCTCGGACCTGTCCGGCCGTATCGAGCGCGTGCTGGTCGAGGTCAACGACCACGTCATCGTCGGACAGGAGCTCGCCCGCATCGAGCCCGCCCGGTACGAGAACGCGGTCGCCCAGGCCGAGGCGAGCGTCGCCCAGGCCCGCGCGTCCCTGCGCCAGGCCCAGGTCCAGCTCGAGGCCACCCAGCTCGACCTCGGCCGCGCCCAGCGCCTGGCGAAGTCCAACGCCATCACCCAGGCCGAGCTCGACACCGCGCGGATCACCCACGAGGCCCAGCAGGCCAGCGTCGCCGCCGCCCGCGCCAGCCTCGCCTACCAGCAGGCCGCCCTCGCCCGGGCCAAGGAGGACCTCGCCGACAGCGTCATCGTCTCCCCCATCGACGGCGTCGTCACCCAGCGCCACGTCGACCCCGGCCAGACCGTCGTGTCCTCGCTCCAGGCGACCCCGCTGTTCGAGGTCGCGTCGGACCTGGCCCAGATGGAGGCCGAAGTCGCGGTGGACGAGGCGGACATCGGCCGGGTGAGCGCCGGCCAGCCCGCGACCTTCACCGTCACCGCCTGGCCCGACCGCACCTTCAACGCCGTCGTGCACTCGGTCGACATCGCCCCCGACCCCAACGAGACGGTGGTGGTCTACGACGCCGAGCTGAGGCTGGACAACGCGGATCTGGCGCTTCGACCTGGCATGACGGCCACCGCCGAGATCGAGGTCGGCCGGCTCGAGGGCGTGCTCCTCGTGCCCTCCGCCGCCCTGCGCTACAGCCCGAAGATCATGCTCCAGGGCGGGCGCATGGTCGGCGAGGTCTCGGGCGACCAGCCGAAGGTCTGGACCCTGAAGAACGACACCCCG
>CALATR010001052.1 GCA_937891875.1 uncultured Pseudomonadota bacterium
CCGGCAGCAGGCGCGACAGGTCCAGGACCCGCACGCCGTCGAGGGGTCGATCGCTGGCGCGGTCGCCGGTGGTCTCCGGGCTCATCCGCGCAGCCAGGCGCGGGCGGCACGCTCGGTGTCGTGGAAGGCCTCGCGGGGCACGCCGATGTCGTGCAGGTGGTCGGCCACGCCCCCTCGCGCGCCGACCCAGGCGACCGGGTGGCCGGCCAGCAGCTCCTCCGGATCCCACGCGCCCAGGCTGGCGCAGCCGGTGAGGTCGACCACCAGGGGCTCCTCCGGCGACAGGATCCGGGTCAGGGCGCGCAGGTTGGCGAGACCCGCGCCGTCGACCATGCCGCACAGGCGCACCCGCCGCGGAGACCCGTCGGCGAAGGTGACGGTGGCGGCAAAGCGCAGCTCCTGATTCCAGCGGTTCAGGGCCGACGCGGCGATGGGGTGGTCGATCCGGCTGCGCAGGGCGAGCGCCAGGAGATCCCGGGCAAACGCCGCGGCTCCGGTCGCCCGGGCACCCAGGTTGCTCACCGCCAGGCCCTGCACGCTCGCGTCCCCGCCGAGGCTGTCCCCCCGCCAGCGCAACAGGCCGACCCCGCCAGGGCTCGCGTCGGGCTGGCCGCTGATCCCGGTCATGCGGGTGGCCCAGGCGGCCCGGGCCAGGCCGTCCAGCTGCACCCGGCCCTCCCAGCGATCGCCGGCGTCGTCGCGGAGCACGTGCAGCAGGCCGCGTCCGAGGTCGAGGATGACGTCCAGCGCACCCAGCTCGCCGCGGGTGACGAGGTGCAGGTGCGCGCCATGGACAGGGAGGAGCTCGTGGTGCATGAGCCGATGCTAGCCCGGAGCGCCGGTCGCGGTGCCGCTCAGTCTGCGAACGGGTCCGAGAGCGCCGGATCGGTCAGGAAGCTCTCGTCGGTCAGGCTCTCGAGGAAGGCGATGACGTCGGCCCGCTCGGCGTCGGTGAGGGTGAAGCCAGGCACGAGGCCGCTCTTGAGCGGTGACAGGGCGCCGTCACCGGCGAGGGGTCCGTCCTCGATGAGACGACCGCCGCGCTCGTAGTGGCGCAGCACCTCGTCGAGGGTCTGCATGGAGCCGTCGTGCATGTAGGGGGCGGTGACCGCCACATTGCGCAGGGTGGGCGGCCGGAAGCGACCGATGTCCGCCGGATCTCCCGTGATCTCGTAGAGTCCGAGGTTGTCGGGGGGATAGCCGCCTTCGCCATCGACGTTGTACAGGCCGGTGTTGTGGAACACCGCGGCGCCAAACGGCGTGTCGGCGTGGGTGGTCGACTCGCTGAAGTTGAAGCCGCCGTGGCAGTGGTGACACTCCAGCCGCTCGCTGAAGAACAGCTCCAGACCACGCTTCTCGGCGTCGGTGAGGGCGCTCGCGTCCCCGCCGTAGGTGTAGCGGTCGAAGCGGGAGTCTCCGGAGACCAGGGTGCGGGTGAAACTCGACAGCGCCCGGGTCACGTGGTCCCAGTCGAGCGCGTCGGCCTTGGGAAAGGCCTCGTTCAGCAGGGGCGCGTAGGTCGGATCGGCCTCGATCGCGTCGAGCACTGAGTCGTCGGCACCCAGCTCGATTGGGGTGTCGCCGAAGAGCGGGACCAGCGCCTGGGTCTCGAGCTCGGTCAGGGTGGGGTTCGCCCAGGTGAGGGTGGCGTTGTAGGCGACGTTGGTCAGGCTCTGGCTGTTGCGCGGGTGCGCCTGCCCGGTCGAGCCCTCCGCCACGGCCAGCCCGTCGGTGAACGCCTTGTCCTGGTGGTGGCAGGACCCGCAGCTCTGCTCGCCGTTTCCCGAGAGCACGGGATCGTAGAAGAGCCTCCGCCCGAGCGCGATCTTGGCCTCGGACAGGGGATTGTCCTCGGGCACGTCGAAGGCGGGGAAGCCCTCCGGCAGATCGGGCTCGAACGGGGGCTCCCCGCAGCCGGCCGCGAGGGTCAGCAGCGGGGAGAACAGCGCTGCGAAGCGGATCCTCACGACGACCTCACTTCGCGGAGAACACCGTCTGGTCCGCGCACTCGCCGATGCAGGTGCCGTCGGCGAAGGACAGGCCGAGCTGCTCGAACACGGGGGCGCAGTCGTCGGGCTCCATGGGCATGCTCATGCAGCCGGGCGACGTCTCGGGGGTGTCCACGGTGACGTCCACGGCGGAGAAGAGCGCGCCGAAGTCGACGCCGAGCGTGTCCACCTCGGGGTCGAAGCCCTCCAGCACGATGGACGCCCGGTTCGGCCTGCCGCACACCTCGGCCGGAGCGGTGGTGGGCCCGTCGGACATGCAGGCGGTCGAGCCCACGTGCACGTTCCAGCGGGACTGGACCTCGCCGGGGACGACGGCATCGACGCGGACGAACTTGTAGCCGCCCTGCCAGGTCCAGAACATGCCCTGGGCGTTGAGCGGCGCGGGGGCGGTCGCACTGTCGAGGTGGTTGTGCACGAAGGGCACGCCGACGTCGAAGCGGAGGGCGTCGTAGGCGCCGGCGGGCAGGCTGCCCTGGATGCGGTCGTTCAGGTCGGCGTTGCCGGTGTCGCTGCACGCGGCGGTGCCGTCCTCGGCGTCGAGCAGGACGAGGTCCTCGAACTGCCACTTGCCGTCCTGGACCAGCTCGAGATCCACCCACTCACCGTCCGCATTGCGCGCCTGGATCGCCGACAAGAACAGGCGGCCATCGCCGAGCTGGGCGGTGGTCTGGCCGGTGCCGAGCGCGTAGTCGACGCCGCATGCCGCCTTCTCGGTGCCGACAGTCATGTCGACGGCGAGCTCGACGGCGATGGGCTCGGGGTCGCCGCAGGCGGTCAGGGTGGCAGCGGCGGCGAGGGCGAGCAGGGACGAGCGACCGATCACGTGACCTCCAAGGTGGGCGGAAGGTAGGAGGCGAGCGGGGTGGGCGCGATGAGGCAAAGGGTCGCAGGGGGAGGGTCGAGATTCGAGGGCGGCTGGCGAGAGGTCGCGTTGCTGCGGGCGAGGGAGTGGCGCCGCGGTCCCTGGTCGCTGGTCTCTGGGGCCCTCCGCGAACGGGCGAGCACGGCATGGGATCCGTCACTTCGAGCACGGCGACCCCGCCGGGGCCGTTCGATGAC
>CALATR010001053.1 GCA_937891875.1 uncultured Pseudomonadota bacterium
CATCGTCATCATCGACGAGGAGGGTGAGGCGGTCGTCACTCTCGACGTGGGCAGCCGCCTCGGCGGTCCGCCGGTGATCCGAGACGGCCAGGTGTACGCCAGCCTGCGCGATGAGCGCTCGGTCGTGGCCTACCGGCCCGCCGGACGGGACGGGGTGCGCAAGCTGGAGGAGATCTCCCGCATCGAGGTCGGCCCCGAGCCGCGTGACCTGGTGCTCATCGATGGCACCGACACCGGCTGGGTCGCCGTCTCCCAGGACGACGCGATCCGCAAGTTCGACTTCGCCACCGGGCAGATCGTCGACGAGTACGCGGTGGACGGACATCCCCAGTGGCTGACCCCCCTGGCTGCGGACGGTGAGCTGATCATCGCCAGCCAGGTCGGCGATCGCGTGCACCGGCTGGTCGGCGGCAACATCCTGCCGATGGCGCTCCCCGGTCGCGAGCGCGTGGCCCGCCGCCCGTACTCGGCTCGGGTGACCGGTCGCCCGGTGGTGGACGCCGACGACGGCACCCTGTGGATCCCGGTCCTGTACGCGGACACCAACCTGATGCCGATCACGGTCGTCGGCGGCGGCCACACCGAGCGACCCACGAACTACAACGCCCCCGACTCCGGTGGAGACGGCAACTTCGAGGATGAGCTGCTCATCGGCGGCGGCAGTCGCTTCATGGCGGCCCTGGTCGCCGCTCCGGCGGATGCCTCCCGCATCGAGGCCTCGTCGACCGTGATCCTGGCTGGCCGGGACAACGGTGATGCGGTGCGCGGTGTGTTCAACGAGGTCTGGGCCGCTCCGGACTCGGACCTGGTGGTCGTGGCCGTGCAGGGCGCACGCTCGCTCCTGGCCGCGCGTCCGCTGCAGCGGTCGGGTGCCGATCATCCGCGAGCCGGGATGTTCGACCAGCACCTCGCGGCGGTGATGCCCGCGCCCGATGGGCCCAGCGGCATGGCCGTCGTCAACGGCAACCTGTACGCCTACGGCCAGTTCGACCGGCAGCTGATGGCCTACGGCTACAGCAACATCGAGCACACGGTCGAGCCCATCATGAGCCGCTTCCTGCGCCTTCCGGCCGGGGCGCGCGCCCAGGTGCTCGAGGTCGACCCGGAGCTCGCCCGTGGCGCCTCACTGTTCCACGCCTCCAACGCCGATGACATGGTGGACCATCAGGCGGGCCTGTCGTGCGCCAACTGCCACGCCGAGGGCCTGCTGGACGGACTCACCTGGAACTTCCCCGAGGCCGCCCTGCAGACGCCGACGCTCGCCGGCAACAAGAGCGCCCAGGAGCCCGTCACCTGGAACCGCAGCGTGCCCACGGTCGCGGACGAGGTCTTCCTGACCACGGTCGACCGCATGGGCGGCATGGGTCCCGGTGACGGCGACGTGGACGCGATCGTCGCCTGGATCGACTCCGTGCCCCTGCCGGACACCCGGCCCCTGTCCGTGGATGAGGCCGCCATCGAGCGCGGCGCAGAGCTGTTCACCGATCTGGGCTGCGACGGCTGCCACTCGGGCGACCAGCTGACCGATCGCGGCGCCTACTGGATGGGCCTGGACGACGTGCGCACCCCGACCCTGCTGGGCATCCGGGCCACCGCTCCGTACTTCCACGACGGCTCGGCGCCGACGCTGAGCGCGGTGGTCAAGGAGGACGGTCACTTCGGCCAGGTGCCGCTCCGTCCGCTCTCCAGCGCCGAGGTCGCCGACCTGGTGTCGTACCTGGAGATCCTCTAGGGCGGAGCTCGGGTAGCGACTACTTCGCGGCCGGTGCCTCGGTCGCGGAGCCGCAGTCTACCTGGGCGCAGTCGGCCTCGCTGGGCTCGACCTGCAGGGTGGCGTGACCGATGCCCAGCCTGGCGAGCCGCGCGTGGGCGTCCTGCATCACGTCCTCGGGCGGGTCGTCGCTGACCAGGTGGGCGGACGCGAGGGCGGTGATGCCGTCCAGCGACCACACGTGCAGGTCGTGCACGGCCTTCACCCGGGGATCGGCCATGAGGGCGTCGCGGATGGGTCCGACCTGGGTGCCCCGCGGCGGGAGCTCGAGCAGGACCCGGGCGCTGTCGATGAGCACCCGGCGGGTGGTCCACAGCACCAGCGCGGCGATGCCGAGGCTGATCCAGGCGTCGGCGGCGGACCAGCCGACCAGCAGCAGGCCGGCGGCGGCGATGGCGCCCACGCTGCCCAGGGCGTCCGCCATCATGTGGGCGAGGGCTGCTCGGATGTTGAGGTTGTTCCGGTCGGCCAGCCACAGGGCGAGCGCGCTGCCGAGGTTGATGACGAGCCCGATGGCCCCGACGACCAGCACCGGCCAGCCCGGAACGTCGGGGGGACCACCCGCGAGTCGGGCGACGGCCTCCCAGGCGATCCAGGCGCAGGCGAGCACCAGCACGACGCCGTTGGTGAACGCGCCCAGCACCTCGGCCCGCTTCAGGCCGTAGGTCATGTTCACGGTCTGCTGGGCCCGGGCGAGCTGGGCGGCACCCAGGGCGAGGGCGAGGGCCGCCACGTCAGACAGCATGTGTGCTGCGTCCGACAGCAGCGCCAGGGACCCGGACCACCAGCCGACCCCGGCCTCGATGAGCAGGAAGCCGCCGTTGAGCACCAGGGCGATGATCAGCGCGCGGCGGGGATCGGAGCCAGGTGCGACGTGCACGTGCACGTGGCCTGGGCCGTGGTGGTGGTCGTGCCCGCCGTGGCCGTGATCGTGGTCGTGCCCGTGATCGTGGTCGTGATCGTGATCGTGATCGTGATCGTGCCCGTGGTGGTGACCGGGGGCGTCTGGGGCGGGGTCGTGGGGATCGTGAGCCATCGCCCGAAGTGTAACGCCGGTGCGGGGCGGTCGGTGGGGTGACCTGCGGGGTCGTGTGGCGTGGACTGTAGCCTGCGCCACACTGCAAGTTGCAGGCATGCAAACAGTCGCCTAATAGGAATGCAAGCGTGGTCACCGGGAGGCGGTGCCACACAAACCCAGCTTCGGAGAACCCATGTCCCGCGTCCTGCCCCTGCTCGCCCTGTCCCTGCTCGCTGCCAGCCCCGCCCTCGCCGAGGACGACGAGGTCGGCGGTGGTGCGACGATCCTGGTCGGACCTGGGTATTGGGCGGAGGATGGTCCCGCTCGCCTGCGCGTCTCCGTGCGGGGTGAGGCCGAGATCGCCACGGAGGATGCGGTCGGCTTCGCGGTCGTCCTTCCCGTCGACATCGCGTCTTCCGGCTCGGATGGCTTCGGGTGGGAGGTCAACCGCATGCTGGTCGAGGTCGTGCCGAGTGCACGCCTGCGAGTGGCACCCGCATCTCCCGTGCGAGCCTACGTCGATGCAGGCGTCGGCCCCTGGTTCCAGCTCACCCAGACCGAGACGATCTTCGGGGACGCCGAGTCCCAGCGTTCCGGCTTCATGACCACCGCCGCCCTGGGTCTGGAGTTCGGCAAGACCGAGCCCAACAGCCTCGCGGTCGTGCTCGAGCCCATCCGCGCCCGCACCTACTTCGTCAACGAGGACGACAAGGTCCGCGCCGACTACGGCGGCATGGTCGGTCTCGGCTACCGCTTCTGATCGTCAGCTCTTCACGCCCGTTGCGATGAAGAGGGGGAGGAGGTTGCCGCCGAGGCCGACCGCCTCGGGGCCTGCCTGCTGCTCAATCTGCACAGTGGCTTGCAGGATGGCCTGCCACTCGGGAGACCTGCGACCCAGTCCGTGGGCGCGCGCGATGGCCCGGGGGTAGGCGCGCAGGCGCTTGACCAGCTCCTGCACCGGCTGCTCCCACAGGTTCTGGGAGCTGTGCACGACCAGCTCACGGGGCGTGAAGCCCGCGTGGCGCAGCCGAGCGTAGAGCTGCGGGCCGAGGCACATGCCGCCGCGGCCGACCGGCGGGACATCGTGCTGGCCCCGGGCGCGGATGCTCTCCGCCTGGGTGACCAGATCGCGAAACGCCAGGGTATAGCCCTGTAGTGGGCCATCGAAGTAGAACTGTTCGGCCAGGCCGTCGGGCTCGACCACGATGCAGCGACCGCCGACCCGGAGCACCCGGTAGGCCTCCTGCATGACGGCGCGGGTGTCGTCCCGGGTCTGCAGGGCACGGACCGCGAGCACGATGTCGACGCTCTCGTCCGCGAGCGGCAGCGGGGCCGGCTGGCCGACCTTGAGGGTCACGCGCTTGCCCAGGCCCTGCAGGGTGCTGCGGGCCAGCTCGATGCGCTCGGGGTTCCGGTCGATGCCGAGGTAGGTGAGGTTCTTGCGGCGCGGCAGGATGGTCAGCGCGGACCAGGCCATGCGGCAGTAGACGTCGACCATGTGGCCCGCGCCGTCGGGGATGGCCTCCAGCAGCAGCCGGGTGAACCGGGCGTCCCACCAGCCGAGGGCACGGGCGTGGGCAGACTGCTCGTCGCCCTGCATGCTGGGTACGGCTGCTCCGACCGCCCGCGCACGGGTCGTGAGCACGGTCCAGAAGGTCTCTTCGCTGATCCCCAGGTTGAGAGCAAGCTCCCGGGCGAAGCGCTCCTCGGCCTCGCTGATGATCCCGTCCGCGAGGATGCCGTCGATGGCGAGCAGCAGGCTCGGCAGGGTGGCGTCCTCGGCCTTGCGCTTGATGTGGGCCCGGTACTCGTCGGGCTCGGTGAGCACGCTGGCGATGGCCTGGTGGTGCTTGATCGCGAAGCGGGCCGTGTCCTTCCACTTCGGGTTGGCCTGCATGCCCTGCATCTTGCGGCGAAACGCGGCCATGGCCTCCGCGCAGGCGCTCGCGTCGGCGTCCTCCGGGACGTCCAGCAGCGCGAAGAGGTCGGGCTGGTGGGCAATGTCGCAGAGCTCGGCGGCGAGCTCGAGGTAGCGAGGTTCCATGCGCTGCAGGCCAACGGGAGTGGGGGGGACGGTGTCGCTGTAGTCGATTCTACGTGGGTGGGCCCGCGCGTCCCCAGTCCGCGACCTGCCAGCCCTGGCGACGAGCCTCACGGGACAGCTGACGGTCCGGGTGCACGACGACGGGAGTACCGACCTCTCGGAGGAGCTTCACGTCGGTGAACGAGTCGGTGTAGAAGGTGCAGTCCGTGAGGTCGATGGACTCGGCGGCCGCCCACTCCAGCGTGCGGGTGGTCTTGTGGTCGCCCAGCGCCAGCGACGCGATCCTGCCGGTGAGCACGCCGTCCGCGACCTCGAGCTCCGTGCGCGCGGCGAGCTCCAGGTCCCACGCCTCGCAGGCGAGCTCCGCCAGGTACTGGGTCGTCGACGAGCACAGGGCCAGGCGATCCCCGGCCTCGCGGTGCCTGTCGAGGGCCTCGCGCGCCCCTGGTCGCAGGTGCGCGGCGATCTCCTCCTCGAAGAAGCGGACCGTCAGCGCGCGCAGCTCTTCGTCGGTCATGCCCTTGTACGCAGCGACGGCCTGCTCGAAGGCCGCGTCGAGCCCCGACGCCAGCCCGAGGTGGTAGCGGGTGAACCAGATCGTCGCCCAGACCGCGTCCTTCCAGCCGACCCGCCCGGCGCGCACCTCGTGACGCAGCCACAGGGTGCCGGAGTTGACGTCGATCAGCGTGCGGTCGAAGTCGAAGAGCGCGACGCCCATCAGTGCTCTTCGCCCCGGACCTGCACGATCGAGGGCTTCTGACCGGTCTTTCGGCCGACTCCGAACAGGCGATCCAGCACCAGGGTGATGCCCCGCAGGCGGCTGTCGACCAGGGTCCAGGTGCCGCCGGACTCGGTGTGCAGCTGCACGGCCGCGCCGAAGGTGGGCACCCGGGTGTAGGTCACGAGGTCCTGCCACGCGATGTAGGCGGTGCCCTCCAGGAAGTGCGCGGCGAGCCCGCCCTCGAACAGGCCCATCACGACGACGTCGTCGACCGCGATGACCCGCACCGGCTGCGCACCCTCGGGAGCCACGTCGGCGATGGGTCCCACGACGTGCTCGTCGAGGACCTGCACCGCGTTCCAGGTCACCTTCTCCGCGGCCGCGGCGACCCGTGCGGCGGTGACGGTCTCCCCGCCCCGGCCCTCCATCTCCATCACCACCTGATCGACGGCGTGCGGACCCAGCTTCAGCGCCTCGCCCAGCTGCTCCAGCAGGGTGCGCTCCTCGGCCTGCAGGGCGCCGTCCTTCCAGGCCATGCGTGCGGCAAAACGGAGTCCCTTCCAGCGCTCTTCCGTGGTCGGAAGCGCGCTCGCCACCGCCTCGAGATCCAGCGGCATGTTGCCTACCGCCTCGACCCACTGCAGCAGCTGGTCGGGCTCACGGCCGGGGAGCACCCGCTGCAGGAAGGCGAGCTCGCCCTCGTCGATGGAGCGGTCCGAGAAGGCGACGTGGACCAGCAGAGCCAGCAGGGCGTCGTCCGCGGGGTGGCCGGGGGTGAGGGCGCGCCGGCCGGGATCGTCCACCAGGCCGAGGTAGTCGTCGACGCGGGTCATGCGGGCTCCATGCGCGTGGGTCCTCGGCGTCATAGCACGCAGTGACGGAGACGAAGCCGTGCAGCAGCAAACGGGCCCCCTGGGTGGGCCGCTCGTCGTGGACGGGACCGAAGCCCTCGTGCGTGACCGGCTCGAGGAGCGCCTGTGCGTGGTCGGTGACCTGTGGTTCCCGACCCGGGCGGAGATGCGTCGCTGGGGCGAGTCCCCCGCGCCGCTCTACCTGCGCTGGACCCGGACCGGGGGCTTCGAGATCGGCCCGCGCCTGGAGACCATCCCGGCGTCCAGGCTGGTGCCCACCCTGCGCGGACGGGTCAGCCGCACGTCCGACGGTCGGGTCGCAGTGCAGGCGCGCATGACCTGGCCGCGGGTCACCTGGTACGTGCTCATCGGCTTCATCGTCTCGCTCGTCGGCTGGGGCGGCTGGGTCGGCTGGCAGTTCAGCCAGGGCGAGACCCACCTGGGCTGGGTCCTGACCTGGGCGGTCTCCACCCTCATCGTGCTCGGCGGCACCGCGGTCGCCTGGCGGGTCGGACGCCGCCAGCTCCTCTCCGAGCTCCCCTGGCTGCACGGCGTGCTCACCTCCCCGATGGTCGAGGGCGAGGACTGGTAGGTCGCTTCGTCAGTGACGCCGCGGCGGAGTAGGGGAGCGACCACGCCGAGGTGACCGTGCGCCCGTCCGTCCTGCTCCCCGTGTTGCTGCCCATCGTCGCGACCGCCTGCGCCCCCAAGAACACCGGCGAGGTGGCGACCCTGATGTCCGAGGTGCAGGCGCTGCAGGCCCGCGTCGACGAGCTCGAGACCTTCCGTCAGCGGGTCGAGATGGTCGTGGAGCTTCCCGGGGATCCGGAGCAGGAGCTGGCTGCCCTGGAGCTGGCGTACAAGGCGCGGGATCTCATGCTCGCCGGGGAGGGCGAGGCGGCGAAGGACATCCTGCAGCAGATCATCCGCGACTACCCCGAGACCCAGGTGGCGGCGCCGGCGATGGAGATGCTCCGCGAGCTGCAGATCATCGGCTCGGACGCCGGTCCGCTCGACGTCAAGAGCTGGGTCCGCGGCAAGCACACGATGGACCCGGATGCGCTGACGGTCGTGGTCTTCTTCGAGGCCTGGTGTCCGCACTGCCAGCGCGAGGTGCCGGTGATGGAGAAGGCCTTCCAGGAGCTCGACGAACAGGGCCTGGACGTGGTCGGCATCACCAACTTCAGCCGCGGGACGACCGAGGAGCAGATGACCGAGTTCCTCGACACCGCCGGCGTGACCTTCCCGGTCGGGCGGGACGACGGCACCCTGTCGCAGCGCTTCGCCGCCAACGGCGTGCCCCACGCGGCGGTCCTGCGGCACGGCAAGGTCGAGTGGATCGGCCACCCGGGAGAGCTGGACGAGGCGCGGCTGAAGGAGTGGCTGGCGGAGTAGGTCGGGGGAGCTGGCGTCTGGTGGGGAGCCGGGCGTCTGGCGGGGAGTCGGGCGTCTGGCGGGGAGTCGGGCGTCTGGCGGGGAGTCGGGCGTCTGGCGGGGAGTC
>CALATR010001054.1 GCA_937891875.1 uncultured Pseudomonadota bacterium
CCCTCCACTCCCTCGCCCGCGGCAACGCGACTTCCCGCAACCGGATCCCGCCGCGCCACTCCCCTGCCCGCAGCTACGCGACCCCCGCCTCGAGGCTACACGACCCCGCTCCCTACTGCGGCCGACGATAGTCCGGGTACCGATCCCCCTTGTGCCGCGCCGAGCGCTCCCGCTTCAGCGCCAGCAGCACGTCGTGCCTCCCCAGCATGCCGACCAGGACGTCGCCGTTCTCGACCACCGGGACCCGGTGGTAGCGGTCGGTCACGAAGACCTGGGACAGCCGGTCGAGGTCCGAGTCCGCGTCCACCGTGCGCAGCTTCGTGTTCATGAGCGCACCGACCGCGGGCAGCGGGCGCTCGAACAGGTGGAGCAGGCCGTCCTGGGTAAGGGCCGCGAGACAGTCCCACTCCGAGATGATGCCCACCAGCCGGCGCCCCTGCACCACGGGCAGGCTGGACACGCCCTTCTTGGTCAGCACATCGAGCGCGCGCTCCACCGAGTCGTTCGGGGACACGCGCGGGGTGCGCCCCGTGAGCAGGTCGCGAGCGGTCAGAGACGAGGTGACGGGCATGGCAGACTCCGGGGCTGACGCCGGAATTCGGCGTTTCACCATCGTAGTCGGCCTGTCAGGAACACGTCAAGGAACGGACCGTTCCGTCCGTGCACCACGCCGCGCCTAGCGGGATCCCGTGTAGCGGAAGACCGCGCCGCGATTGCCCACCGCCCAGACGTTGTCCTCCCCCGAGCCGTACACCGCGTACAGGTTGCTCTGGGTGCCGGTCGGCAGCATGTCGAACCCGCCCACCGGCGAGTCCGAGTCCGCGGGCTCCCGGTCGGGGTCGTACTTCATGGCCAGGCCGTTGTTGCCCACCACGAAGACGTTGCCGAGGGAAGAGACCCACACGCCCGACAGGTTCAGGGTCGTGTCGGTCTCGATGTCGGTGAACTCGCCGCCGGACAGGTGCCACAGGGTTCCGCGGTTGCCGACGATGTAGACGTCGCCGCCCGAGCCGTGCACGTCGCGCAGGTCCACGCCCGAGGGCGCCCCCCGCACGCTCGACCACACGCCCGCCTCGCGCCGCAGCACGATGCCGTTGTCGCCGACCGCCCAGGCGTTGCCGCCCGACTCGACCCACACCGCGCGGATGTGGGCGTTGGCCCCGTTGTCCTCGAAGGTCCAGGACGTGCCGTCGAAGCGGTAGATCCCGGTCGCGCTGACCGCGGTCAGGTCCGTGCTGGTGCCGTCGACGTCCTCGAAGTTGGTCGTGCCCAGGGTGGTGTCCTCGAAGGCGACCCAGTCGTCCGCCACGAGCCTGAGGGCGCTGCCAGCGTAGCCCACCGCGACCAGGTTCGCGGAGCTGCCGTCGCCCTGGCCCCACAGGCCCAGGAGGTCCGCCTCCACGCCGGTCTCCATGGTGTCGGCCTGCCCGTTGTCGAGCCGCCAGGCCTTGCCGTCCTCGCCGACGACCCACGCCCCACCGCCGCCCGAGTACACGTCGGTCAGCGTGGTGCTGGTCTCGATCGTGCGGTCGACCCACTGGACGGGAATGGTCGTGTCGGTGTCCTCGGTGTCCTGGGTGTCCCCGGTGTCCGTGTCGACCGGGGTCGGCTCGCCATCACAAGCGACCACCAGGGCCAGGATCAAGCTCCACCGCATCTGAGACCTCCATCGCGTCGCAAGAGACAACCCGCTGCCGCGCCCCCTGTCAAGCAGTCCACGCCGCGTCTCACGAGACGGTCGCGAGATCCGCGGACACGATTCGTAGATGCGGGGTGCGCTCCCCCGCCTCGCATCCGGCACGGCCATCGCGTGGATCGGCAGGTGCCG
>CALATR010001055.1 GCA_937891875.1 uncultured Pseudomonadota bacterium
AGGGTGCGGGCGCGGGAGAGCAGGCGCTTGTGCACGAGGCCCTGAGCGAGTGCGGCGAGCAGGGCCGCGACCCAGGGAAGCGCCAGCAGGAGGAGCAGCGAGGGCCAGGTTGCGACCAACTGCGCGAATGGCATTCCAATCTCCCGGGACACCGTGCCTGACTCGCGTCCATGGAGGTCGGTTCGTCGAGGCACTGTCAACCATCATGCCGTCTGGTCAAGGACATGGCCAGGGGGCGGGATACGCGGCCCGCGAGGAGGACGACGTGCTGGCCCAGCGCTTCACCATGACCAAGACCTACACGGACCTGCCGACCAGCCACCGGGCGTGGAGGCACAGCGGTCACTGCCGCTTCGTGCACGGCTACTCCCGGTCGTTCACCCTGGTCTTTGCCGCAAGCGCCCTCGACGCGTGCGGCTTCGTCGTCGACTTCTCCAGCTTGAAGCCCCTCAAGGCCGTGCTGGAGCACCTGTTCGACCACACGACCCTCATCAACGCCGACGACCCGGAGCTCGACACCTTCCGTGACCTGCACGCCCGCGAGCTCATCGACCTGCGGATCGTCGATCACTGCGGCATGGAGGGCGGCGCGATGCTGGTGTGGGAGCTCGCCGATGCGCTCGTCCGCGCCCAGACCGGCGGCCGGGCGTGGTGCATCTCCTGCGAGGCCCGGGAGAACGTCAAGAACGCCGTCACCTACCGGGTCCCAGAAGACGGCAGCGCGGCCTCGACCCGGCCGTTCCCCACGGCGCCCTTCGGCATCGACTGGACCCGGGGATGACCGTCGTGCGGCCGGTCGTGCTGGCAGGGGGGAACGGGATCCGGCTGTGGCCGCTGTCCCGGGCGAGCCTGCCCAAGCCCTTCCTGCCGCTGCTCGCCGAAGGACGCAGCCCGTTCGAGTCCGCCGTCGCCGCTGCCGCCGCCTGGGGAGAGCCCCTCGTGCTGTGCCGCGACGTGCACCGCTTCGTCGCCGCCGAGCAGATCCGCGGCCTCGGCGTTCCCGCCCGCCTGGTGCTCGAGCCGGAGTCCCGAGGTGATGGCGCCGCGATCGCCCTGGCTGCGGCGATCGCCGACCCGGACGACGTCCTGCTGGTCCTGCCTTCCGAGGATCCCGGCGAGCTTCCCGTCGGGGCCGATGCCGGGGGTGGGCCGTGGCGCGTGGGCAAGGACGGTGAGCGCGTCGTGTACGACCTGGTGTCCGCGCGCACGGTGCTCGGGGCGGTGGTTGCTCTGGCTGGATCTTCGGCGATCGATGCGATTTCTCGCGCGGCGAAGCTCTCGCCGGACCTGTCGTTCCACCGGGTGCACGCCCAGGCCTGGGAGGACGTGCCCCACCTGGACCTCGGCATCCTCCGCCGCGCCGCGTCGGCAGTCACGGTCCCTGCCCGCGCCGGGGCCCAGATCGCCGACTTCGGCGCGCTGCGGGAGCAGGGCGAGACCGACGCGGACGGCAACGTCACCTTCGGCGATGTCGCGCTCATCGGGAGCCGCGGCTGCCTGGTGCGCTCGGGATCCCGGCTGGTCACCGTGGTCGACGGAACCGATCTGGCCGTCATCGAGACCGCCGATGCCGTGCTCGTGGCGCCGGTGGCGGCGGGGGACCGGGTCCGGGACCTGGTCGCGCTCCTCGAGACCCAGGATCGTGTGGAGGCGCAGCTCACCCCGCGGGTCCTGCGTCCGTGGGGCGCGTTCGAGGCCATCGGCGAGGGGGTGCGCTGGCGGGCGAAGCGCATCGTCGTGCAGCCTGGCCAGGCGCTGTCGCTGCAGCGCCACGAGCACCGCGCCGAGCACTGGGTCGTCGTGCGGGGGACCGCGCGGGTGCGCCGCGGCGACGAGGTCGTCGACATCGGAGTGGACGCGTCGACCTACATCCCGCGGGGAACGGTGCACCGGCTCGAGAACCCCGGCGACGAGCCGCTGGTCGTGGTGGAGGTCCAGACCGGCGATCGCCTGGTGGAGGACGACATCGAGCGGCTCGAGGATCGCTACGGCAGGTAGGTGTAGCTGCGGGCACGCCGTCGGTGGATCGCCCGCGGTGAGGGTATGGTCGAAGCTGGGCTCTCGCCGAGTGATCCGCCCTGGCACCAGACTGTTCCCTGCACCTGTCGGATAGTCGGGTGAAGGAGGCAGCGAGGCGCCATCCGACGCCGCCTCCTCCCACCCCGGCTTGCTCGTGACCACCACCACGCCCTCGGTCCGGCGACCTGCCCGCATCCCCCTCGGCCTGCTGCTGCTGATGGGTACGCTCGCCGCCATCGGGCCGTTCTCCATCGACATGTACCTGCCCGCCCTGCCCGACATCGGCCGGGCGCTGGTCGCCACGCCCGATCGCGTCCAGGCGACGTTGGCCGCCTACTTTGCGGGCCTCGCCGCCGGACAGCTGGTCCTCGGCCCGCTCGCCGACCGCTACGGACGCAAGCCGCCCCTCATCGGTGGGCTCGTGCTGTACGTGATCGCGTCTCTGGGCTGTGCGGTCGCGCCGACCATCGAGGCGCTGCTGGTCATGCGCTTCTTCCAGGCCTTCGGCGCGTGTGCGGGCATGGTCGCCTCTCGCGCCGTGCTGCGCGATCTCTTCGATCCCCGCGACATGGCGCGCGCCCTGTCCCTGGTGATGCTGGTCATGGGCATCGCACCCATCATCGCCCCGATGGTCGGCAGCGGGGTCGGCACGCTCTTCGGGTGGCCCGCCATCTTCGTCACCCTCGCCATCTACGGGGCGCTCACCCTGGGCGCGACCGGGCTCGGGCTGCAGGAGACCCTGCCATCGGACACCCGCCGACCCCTGCAGATCGGCCGGATCCTCCGCACGTATGGCGGGTTGTTCGGTCAGCGCCAGTTCATGACCTACGCGATCGCTGGAGGCGTCGCCCAGGCGGGCATGTTCGCGTACATCGCGTCGTCGAGCTTCGTGTTCATCGAGGTGTTCGATCTCGGACAGCTGGCGTTTTCCCTGGTCTTCGGCGGAAACGCGCTCGGGCTGATCTTCGCGTCCCAGGTGAACGAGCGCCTGCTGCGCACGCGCTCTCCGCGGGCAGTGCTTCCGGTCGTGTTCGGCGTCTACGTGCTCGCCACCGCGGTCCTGCTCGCCTCCGCGATCACCGGGATCGGGGGGCTGGTCGGCATCATCGTGCCGCTGTTCGTGTCCGTCTCCTGCCTGGGGTTCTGCTTTCCCAACACGACCGCCGCCGCCATGGCCCCGGTCGGCGACCGCGCGGGCTCCGCGGCGGCCCTGCTCGGCACGCTCCAGTACGGCATCGCCGGCCTGTCCAGCTTCCTCTCGGGGCTGTTCTTCGCCGAGAGTGCCGTGTCCATGGCGGCGATGATGTTCGGCTGTGCGGCCCTCGCCTCGCTGGCCCTGGCGACGACGCTCATCCCCGGCCTCGCACCCGACACCGACGCCGAGCCGGAGTCCGTGCCGGCGACGTGAGCTTGCGCAGGGCAGGGAATCGATTACTGCACGTTTGTTCAGTATCGGAGGCTCCATGCCCATCGCGCCAGACGCATCCCTGACCCTGCACTACGCGCCGCGCACACGCTCGTTCACCACGCTGTGGGCGCTGGAGGAGCTGCACCTGGACTACCAGCTGTGCGTGGTCGACATCCGCTCGGGCCGCAACCTCGAGCCGGAGCACCTGGCGGTGAACCCGATGGGCAAGGTGCCCGCCGTGGTCGACCGCTCGTTCAGTCCCCCCGTCGCGGCGGCGGAGACCGGCGCCATCCTCACCTGGCTCGGGGATCGGCACCCGGAGCGAGGCCTGTGTCCGGCGCCCACGGACCGCCTGCGCGCGGACTACCTGCGCTGGATGTTCTTCTCCGGGTCGGTCATCGAGCCTGCTCTGGGGGAGTTCTTCTTCAAGTGGAAGGTGCCGCCCAGCAGCGTGGCCTGGGGCTCGTACCAGCGCATGCTCGACACGCTGAACGGTGCGCTGGCGGAGGCGGAGTGGCTGGTGGGGGATCGCTTCACGCTCGCGGACCTCTGCGTCGGCGCATCTGCCAGGTTCGGGGTCAACTTCGGCGCCATGCCAAAGGACGGGCCCATCGGGGCGTATGTCGAGCGGCTGCAGGCCCGGCCAGCGTATGCTCGAGCCATGGCCATCGAGCTGAAGCACCAGGAGCCGCTGCCGGGCTGATCGCCTGGCGCGAGCTCTATCCCGGGACGCTCGACCAGCCTTGGATCAGGGCGGTGACGGCCTCGTCGAGCACGTTGGCTGCGCGCACGCCACCCAGGCGATCGCGCTTGCGGAAGTGGGCCGCGCCATGCACGGCAGCCCAGAGCACGTGGGCGCGCACGGCGGAGCTCCCGGGACGCAGCTGTCCCTCCTCGACGGCGCGGTCCAGCTCGGTCCGCACCCGGGCCAGCACCGGAGCGAGCGCCTCGTCGACTGCGCGGGCCTGGGCGTCATCGAGGTTGGGTCGCGGATCGGAGAGGCTGCGATCGAGCAGCTCGAACTCCTCGGGGTGGGCGTCGGCGAAGGTGAACCAGGCGTGGGACACGGCCCGCAGGCGATCGCAGGAGCCGCCACAGGCAGACAGGGCCTGGTCCATCACCGTGGAGAAGGTGTCGACCGCGCGGACCTGGAGCGCAGCCAGCAGCGCGTCCTTGCCGTCGAAGTAGCGGTACAGCCCACCGACGGCGACATCGGCCTGCTCGGCGACCGCGGACATCGTCAGTCCGGACTCTCCCTCCTCGAGGAGCACGCGCTGGGCGGCATCGAGCAGGAGCCGGGTTCGAGCGGCGCGACGGCGTTGACGGCGGTCGCTCGCGGGAGTAGAAGCGTGAACCATGTTCACACTTTGAACGCGATTCGCGCCTCTGCGCAAGGAAAGGAGCTCACATGTTCGATCGGATCCTCAAGGGCGGCACCGTAGTGGACGGCACCGGCGCGCCTGCTCGCGTCGCGGACGTCGCCATCAGCGGGGACCGGATCGTCGCGGTGGGCACGGATCTCGGGCCTGCGAAGGAGGTCGTCGACTGCACCGGCCTGCTGGTCACCCCGGGCTGGGTGGACATGCACACCCACTACGACGGGCAGATCACCTGGGATCCCTACTGCACGCCCTCGGGCTGGCACGGCGTGACCACCGTCGTGTTCGGCAACTGCGGCGTCGGCTTCGCTCCGTGCCGGGCGGAGGATCGCGAGTGGCTCATCAACGTGATGGAGGGGGTCGAGGACATCCCCGGCAGCGCCCTGACCGAGGGCATTCAGTGGGACTGGGAGACCTTCCCCGAGTTCCTGGACGCCATCGAGCGCCGCCCGCTCGGCCTTGACGTCGCCGCCCAGATCCCCCACAGCGCCCTGCGCGGCTACGTCATGGGCCGGCGGGCCAGCGAGGACCGAAACGAGGCGACGGACGCCGAGATCGCCGAGATGAAGCGCCTGGTTGCCGAGGCCCTGGAGGCCGGTGCGCTCGGCTTCTCCACCTCGCGGACCAGCCTGCACAAGACCGCCGAGGGCGTGCTGGTCGCCGGCACCTTCGCCGAGGAGCGCGAGCTGTTCGGCATCGCCGAGGCCATCGCCGAGACGGGCAAGGGCATGTTCCAGCTCGCGGACGAGCACCTCAAGGTCCCCCAGGATCTCGGCTGGCTCAAGGAGATCGCCGTCAAGACCGGGCGGCCGGTGTGCGTGAACCTGTCCCAGACCGACTTCCACCCGACCCTGTGGGAGCAGGCCCTGCCCGTGCTCGACCAGGCGCACGCGGACGGCCTGCCTCTCTACGCCCAGGCCGCCGGGCGCGCGATCGGCATCCTCATGTGCTGGCGCGGCACCGCCCATCCCTTCGCCCTGCACCCCACCTGGAAGCGGATCTCCCAGCTCCCCTGGGAAGAGACCCTCGCCGAGCTCCGCAAGCCGGAGGTCCGCCAGGCGCTGATCACGGAGAAGCCTGATGAGGGCACCGTCTTCGAGCAGTACGTCACCCAGTTCTTCCAGAAGATGTTCCCGGTGGAGGCGGGCTACGAGCCGGCCCCCGAGCAGAGCGTGAAGGCGCTGGCGAAGGCTCGGGGCGTCAAGCCGCTGGAGGTCGCGTACGACCTGCTGATGGAGCACGACGGGGAGGCGTTCCTCTACTTCCCGCTGTTCAACTACAGCGACAACGATCTGGACCTGCTGCACCGCATGCACAGCCACCCGCACATCCGCATGGGTCTGTCCGACGGTGGCGCCCACTGCGGTGCCATCTGCGACAGCGGGATGCCGACGTTCATGATCACCCACTGGACCCGCGACCGCGCGCGGGGCGAGCGCCTGCCGCTGCCGTGGATGGTCCACCGCCAGACCCAGCAGACCGCGCGCTTCTACGGGCTGTTCGACCGTGGCGTGCTGGCTCCCGGCTACATCGCCGACGTCAACGTCATCGACTACGACGCCCTGTCCCTCGACCGTCCGGTGATGGCCTTCGACCTGCCCGCGGGTGGTCGACGCCTGATCCAGTCGGCGAAGGGGTACGTGCGGACGTACAAGAGCGGTGAGCTGCTGGCCGAGAACGGTCAGCTGACGGGGGCGCTGGCCGGACGCCTGCTCCGTGGCGAGCAGGCTCCGCCCGAGCACGAGGTGCTGCCGGTGGGGGACACGCCCCAGGAGACGATCGCCGCAAAGTAGGCGAGCGGAGCGGATCTGGGGTGAATCCGTCTAAATGGATCAGCCCCGCATGAGCGCGACGAGCTGGTCCAGGGCGGCGCCCCAGCCGTGGTGGAAGCCCATGTCCTCGTGCTGCTTCTTCGTCGCCACGTTCGCGTGGCGCGCGATCGCCGTGTAGCGGGTGCCCCCGTCGACGTCTGTGAACTGCACGATGCCGGTCATGAAGGCCTGGGCGCTCGGGCGGAAGCCGGGGGACAGGGCGTCGGTCCAGACCAGGCGCTTGCCCGGGATCACCTCCAGGTAGCAGCCGGTCGAGTCGTTGCGCTCGCCGTTGGGGCCCTCCATGACGGTGCGAAAGCCGCCGCCGGGGCGCACGTCGAGCTCGGCGAGGGTGGTCCTCCACGGGGCGGGGGTGAACCACTGCTTGAGCAGGTCGGGCTCGGTCCAGGCGCGCCAGACCTGGGAGCTGGGCACGGCGACGATGCGCTCGAACACGAGGTCGAGCTCGGGGTCCAGGGCGATGGGCTGCAGGGTCATGACGCCTCCGTCTTGTCGGGGTCAGGTGCGGCCTGGGCCGCGTTCATCGTGGTGAGCAGGGAGTCGAGCTGATCCAGGCGCCGATCCCAGACGTGGCGCTGGGCATGCAGCCAGTCCTCCGCGCGCTCGAGGGCGGCGGGGACGAGGTGGCAGGTGCGCACCCGGCCGCGCTTCTCGCTGCGGATGACGCCGGCGTCCTCCAGCACGCCGAGGTGGCGGTGCAGGGTGGGCAGGGCGATCGGGTGGGGCTCCGCCAGCTCGGTCACGGTCGCGGGACCGTGGCCGAGCCGCTCCACGACGGCAGCACGCACGTCGTGGGCGAGGGCGTGGAAGAGGGCGACCGGGGCTGGGGAGGGGCTCGACATGAAAGTTAGCTAATTGGGTAAGTGTTGAGGCGCAAGGCTCTGTGTCTGTGGGGGTCAGGACGTGAGGGGTCACTCCCTTCGCCTCAATGGCGCCCGCAGGCGCGAGAACGCCAGCCCGGCACGGGCGTGGCCGGGGTCAGGACGTGAGGGGTTGCATGTCGGTCCGACCGGGGTGCAACCTCTCTCGTCCTGACCCCCGCGGTCGGGGCCCGCAACACGAACCGCGTCTGCAGCGATGTCATCGGCGTGTGAGGTCTGACCTCTCTCGTCCTGACCCCACCAACCCCAGCACCCCGTCCGCCCACCGTCCCACCACCTCCGCGTCCATGGTGCCCGGGAAGTAGCGTGCCTCGATCGTCGGCTTTCCAGGCAGGTCGTGGGCCAGGCCCTTCAGGTTCAGGTCCACGAACTTCGACAGGCCCAGGTTCGCCAGTCGGGCCTTCGCCGCGGGCCAGGAGAGGTCGGTGAACCCGGGCGCGTCGACCAGGGCGCGCAGGGTGGGGGGCCATGCGCCCAGGCGGCGGCAGGCGGGGTTGGTGCCGACGGCGCGCTTGATGGCCTCCCCGTCGCGCTCCCAGCGGTGCACCAGGTCGCGCAGGGTTCGGGTGTCCTCGAGCGCGCTGCGGTCCACGTGGATGTGGGTGGCGGCCTCGGCGGCGACGGTCAGACCGAGCGCTCTGGCCGGGGCCAGCAGGGCGTGCAGCGCGGGCACGAGATCGCGACGGGGCAGGGGCGGCGTGACCAGCTCGCAGGGGCGCTCGCGCTCGCCGGGCAGGGGCGCGCCCAGGGCGACGGGTGCGCCGTCCGGATCGGTGACCCGCACGATGCCGTCCTCGACGGTGGGCTCGGTGCCGAACAGGTCGGCCAGGGGCGTGAGCGCCGCGAGCACGTCCCCCTCGGGGTCGCCGGTGCGTCGGACCAGGTTCAGCAGGCGGCGATCATCGCTGACGATGCGGTACCAGCCGGGCTTCGGGGGCGCGTGGCGGTCGAGGTCGTCCTGCAGGGTGAGGTCGTCGACCAGCCTCGCCACGAGGCTCCCGTCAGGGCGGCGCACCTCGAAGCCGAGCGTCAGGTTGTCGAACACCGGGGTGCCGGGCACGAGCGCGGGCTCGCTGTCGGCGTGGAAGATC
>CALATR010001056.1 GCA_937891875.1 uncultured Pseudomonadota bacterium
CCAGAGCGTTCCATCCGGTGCGGACACAGCCGACTGGCGCGAAACCACTCGGACGATCCGTTTGTACGTCTCGTCGCGGTACCACTTCCTTCCACCTGGAGCCGTGAGGAGCTCTGGATCATCGGGACGCTCCAGCTCCCAGTCGAAGACGAGGTGCGGGGAGGTGCCGTCGTACTCGCCGTCGAACGGACCGAAGTTCACGATCTCGATGCCTAGCATGTGCTCGTTGAGCGCCTCGACCCCCGCCCAGGTGCTTGGGCCCGCGTGGTAGCAGCGATGCCTGAGATCGACGTGCTGGTAGGCGGTGCCGTCGCGCTCGACGGAAGCATGCGTCGACAGATCTCTCCTCTCCAACACCTGAAGCGTCGCCAAGCTCGTGCCCGTCGCTGCGAAGTGCAGGACGATCCCCCAAGGAGGTTGGTCCCACCCGCGGCTCCAACGCCGCGCGCCAGACGCTGAGAACTCGGCGATGGGCATCGCCCGAACGATGAGGTTCATCCTGTCCCCCAAGACCCAGTCAGTGGACACTGGGATGGTACCCTCGTCGATGGCACTTCGTGCCGCGTTTGGCGGACGTGGGGGCCGCAGACGCTTCACGCTGGAACGGCTGCTGGTACGATGATCCGTGGAGGGGCGTTGGCCATAATCCCGCAGGCGATCCGTCAATGGGGTGCTCGGTTCGGGCTCTGGTCCTGGAACGCATCGAGCGTTGAAGTGTTGCCAGCCGAGTTCGTCCGGATCTGTTCGGGGGAAGCGACGATCTCGTTGTGCTCTGATGCGGGTGCAGCGCTGGGATCGTTCGACTTCGCACCATCCACCGTCTGGTCAGGGCCCCATGCGACGGCGCCGGATTGGGCGAAGCCTTGGCTCGCCGAGGCGGCCATCGCAGGACTCCCCTTGGACGGCGACCTGACCGTGGAGCACATGTCCTTCGAGGGCACGGCCATTCAGACTTCCCTCGCCGGACGGGGCGTGCGCCTGGTCGAGTTTGGCGGTGTGCTGACGACCAGCACCGGCGCGGAGCGTCTGCTGCGGACCCGGGCGAGATTGGCGGGACTGGCTGGCATCGCGGCCACCGCATGGGGAGCCCTGGCGCTGGTCAGCTTCGCCGCCCGTCACCCGTACTTTGCGGCGTCGTGGTCAGCAGCCCTGCTTCTCCTCATCGGTGCCGCACTGCCCGTGCTGGCCATCGCCGTGACAGCGGCATCACTGGGGCCGGGCTCCATCCGGCGCCGCGTGGCCCTTGGAGCTCCTCCCGCGGCTGCTCTCGTGCTCCTGATCCTGGGCCAGGCAGGCGTGGCTGGGACGTCCGGCCCGTCCGTTTCCGAAGCCACGGCGTTGTTCAGCGGCGGCGAGGCGCACGAAGCCGAGCGCATCGCCGCCGCCGCGATGGATCTCGGCATCGATGCCGACGCAGCCGGAGCGCTTCTCGACCGAATCCACATCGCGGACCTACAGGCCTCGAACGCCCTCACCGTCCGGTCCGCCTACGAGGCGACCCGATGGCACACGCCAGCCGGAGATCTTCAGGCGCGACAGCGGGTGGCTGACGTCACACTCGAAGAAGCGGTGAAGGCCCTGGACTCTGGAAGCCTGAGGTCGGTTCGCGCAGCCCTCCATCGGGTTCCGGAGTTCACCGGCAAGGACCCTCGCCTGCGCCTCGTGCTTGCTGGCGCATCACTGCTTGAAGCAGACGAATGCTTGGAGCACCAGAACGCGCACTGCACGTTCCTGCGGCTGATCGAGGCGGAGTCGTTCGGAGCCTCTGCGGACGAGGTGAAGGCCCGGCGGGATGCGTCCCACGAACAGGTCCAAGCGGCGATGGCAGAGCCCTGGAGCGTGGTCAGGGGGCAGAGGCACTCTTTGGAAGACCGGAACGAGGCCTGCGAGCGCCTGTCTCCGCTGCTTCCGGCCGCAGCCCTGTTCGCCGAGGGCGTGACACCTGCGCCAACCCAGGTCCTGACCTCGTGTGCGGACCTCCGCCGCCGGCTCGACGACAAGCTCGCCAGAGAGAAGGCCGCAGCCGAGCGGGCCGCAGCCAAGGAGCGGGAGGCGCAAGCTGCTCGGGACCGGGCGCGGCGATGGTCCATGGCCCCGCTGCGGTGCCGGGACGGCTCCTACTCACCGACGTGCACGTGTGGTGGTGGCTCAAGACGGGGTTGCTGCTCGCGGCATGGCGGCGTTGCAGGCTGCTCGCAATAGGGGGGACGAGATGCGCTTCCGAAAGTCGATCAAGCTCGCTCCTGGCATCCGACTGAACGCGAGCACGCGTGGCGCCTCCGTGAGCCTCGGCGGACGAGGAGCGACGTGGAACGTGTCGCCCCGAGGCGTCCGGACGACGGTGTCCATTCCCGGGACTGGCGTGTCGTGGAGCAGGCAGTTGTCGGGCCGCGCTCGCTCTCGACCACCGTCACGGAGGGCCTCGCCACGGCCATCGGGCGCGGCGGGCCAAGCGATCATCGCCGCGGAGGACGCAGCGCTGCGCGAGGTCGTCGAGCAGTGGCGCGATACCCCTCCAATCCCCGGCCTGGGGGCATTCAAGGCGGCGTGCCAGCATCAGCCCTACGAGCATCCGGAACCGCCGCCGAGGCCGGTAGACCTCGCCCAGCTGGCCAGCAGAGAACGGTCGAAGCTCCTGGCCCAAGCCCGCCGCGATGCCAAGGCACCGAGCATCCTGGAAGCGATTGGTGTCGGGGTGGCTGTTGCGGCCGTCGGCGGGGCCGTCACGCTTCTTGCTTGGCTGGCGACCGGTTCCCCGGCGGCGCTGGTGGCTTTGACCGGTGGTGCGGTCCTCGCGAGCGCAACGGCCGGCGTGATGGTCGGCGCCGTCTCCACCGCCAGGTCCAGGGCGGCCATCGAGGCCCGGGTCGATGAGCAGCTCGCACAACGCTGGAACGAAGTCCAGGTTGCGGCGAACCGTCGCTACCTCACGATGCTGTCGCAGTTTGAGACGCGTCGTTCGGGGGAAGAGAACACCTGGAACGAAGAGGAGCGCCGCCGAGTGGCGTGGGTCCAGCGGCTGATTCGAGGAGAGCCCGACGCCGTTGAAGCGGCCCTTGAGGCTGCGCTGGAGCAGCTGGACTTCCCGTTCGAGACCGAAGCTGCGATCTCGGTCAGCTCCGACGGAGGGGCCTTCTTGCTGGTGGACCTCCCGGAGATCGAAGACGTCATCCCAGACGAGCGAACCAAGGTCCTGAAGTCAGGGGCAGTGCGGAGCGCGAAGCGATCTGCCGCCGACCGGCAGGATGCCTACGCCCGGCTGACCTGCGGGCTCGTCCTTCAGCTCGCCGCGGCGGCATTCTCCGTTAGCCCGTGGATCGGAGAGGTCCATGTCGCAGCGTACACACAGCGTCGCGTAGCCAAGACCGGAGCGCTGCGCGACGAGTACGTCATCGAGCTGGTCGCGTGTCTCAGCCCACGCTCCGTCCCCGCTCTCGTCCCAGCCTGAACCACCGGTGGCGACCCTGGGATCCGCCCCTCAACGCTGTCCCACTTGGCCACGGTGGGACACTGCCGCCGACGACGTCCCAGCTCCTACCGACGATCTGCTCCAGCACAACATCCACACTCTGAACGACGGTGTCCCACGTGCCGCGTAGCGGCTGCGTGGGACACGCACCCCTTCGGTGTCCTACCGTGCCCGACGATCTCGTCCATCACGGGCGGGACACTCTCATCCAGGGTGTCCCGGCCTACCCGAGGTGGCCGTACAGCGGGTGCGCCTTCAAGGTCCGCTTCATCGCGTTCGCGTCGATCGTGTCGGCACCACGGACCACCGCGTCGACCATCGCCTGCAGGGCGAGCTGGTTCAGCTGACGCGGGATCCCCTGCGAGGCGCTGAACAGCGCGGTGACCGCACCATCGGTGAACAGCCGCTCGGGCCCGCCGCTCCCGTGGATATGGTGCTGGACGTAGTTGCGGGCGTCCTCCATGCCGAACGCGCGCAGCTGGTACGCGTAGCCGAAGCGCGTCCGCAGCGGCACCAGCGTCGGATCGCGCAGCGTCTCCATCAGCCGCTCGGTGCCGACGATCAGGATGCTGACGTGCTGCTCGCCGTCCAGGGCGGTCGCCGTCAGTCGGCGGACCAGGTCCAGCGTAGCGGGCCGCATCCCCTCGGCGTCGTCCATGACCAGGACCGGGTGGGCGCCCTGCTCGTCCTCGTGGCGCGCCAGGGCCTCGCGGATGTCCTCGAACTGGTCCGCCAGGTGCTGGCGCCCGCGTAGCCCCAGACGACGCCCCAGGGCCCGCAGGAAGCCCGTCGGCGTGGTCGGGATCTGCCCGAACCGGTGCACGGCGTAGCGCTCCTTCGGCAGCTCCGACACGAAGCGCCGCAGACAGATCGACTTGCCCACGCCGCTTGCGCCCGTCACCAGGCCCATGCCGCGGATCTCCAGCCACAGCGCCAGTCCGTGTCGCAGCTCGCGCTGGCTCTGGCTGTCGAACATGTCCTTGGCGTGGACGTTCTTGCGGAAGGGCAGGCCGGTGAAGCCGAAGTGCGCCTGCAGCCGACGCTTCTGCGCGATCGGAAGGGTCGGCGTGTTCATGCCGCACCTCCGGCCAGGCCCTCGCGAAGGCCGCGCAGTACCGTGTGGATGTGCGGATCGGCCCCCAACGCCTCGACGGTGTCGGCCAGGTGGGCTTCGACGAGCTCCACGTCCAGCGGTCCGTAGCGTCCGACGAACTCGCGGATCTCGCGCTCGTCGATGACCTCGGGCTCGAGGTGGGCGGCGAACAGGTCGACAACGGCGTCCTCGTGGGCACGCTCTGCGGCGAGGGCCGCAGCGACCGCGTCTTGTGTCGGCAGGGGCTGGTGCCGCTCCACGAGCGACTGCAGGTAGTCGACCATCAGGTCGCCATCGCGATCGCTGACGTCGGAAGGGGGCTTCTCGTCGACCTTGGGCCGGCGCGTCGGGCTCACCTCGAGCGGTCGAACGCGCTCCTGGAACGCCCCGTTCAGCCACACTCCGACCTGGCCCATGTCCTCGGGATCGTAGCGGACCTCGAGCCTCTTGCGCGAAAGCTCCGGTCCCGTCTGAAAGCGGCTCCCGTGCAGCTTGAAGACGCCGGTCTTGTCGGTGGTGCGGTTCGCCCGGAACAGGAAGGCGTCGGTCAGCTGACGCTCGTCGACGATGACGATGCGGTCTGGCTCAGCACGCCAGCGGTCCCACGGCGTCTGGCCCGTCTCGCCGTGGACACGGCGGTTGTACTTCAGGTCCTTCCAGGCGTTGAAGGCTTGGTTCAGCGCGTCCAGGGTCGCGATCGGCGACGCCTTTACCTCCTCGATGAAGGCTGCTCGACACAGGCGGTTGAACGCCTCGATCTTGCCGTGCCCTTCGGGCCGGCGAGGGGGCGTGTAGATCGGTCGCTGGTTGCTCAGGACGGCGACGATCTGCTTCATGTGGTGGCTGCGGTAGGGGCCGCCGTTGTCGTAGTAGACGCGCTTGGGCAGGCCGCAGCGGCGTAGGGCCTCGCGGAACGTCAGCTCCAGGGTGGGCAGGTCGGACCGGAAGGACCACCGACCCGCGAGCATCAGCCGGGAGTGGTCGTCCAACCAGGCATGCAGCCAGGCACGACGCTGCTTGCCGGGGCGTTCGGGATCGGGCAGGTAGGGGCCAGCCAGCATGTCGGACTGCCAGAGGTCGTTCGGAAAGGCCGCTTCGAAGCGGTCCAGATCCGCGGTCGAGGCCTCGGCCTTCTTGCGGCCCGACAGGCCGCGGGCCTGCAGCACCCGGTGCACCGTCGACCGCTTCAGCAGACCGCGGTCGACCAGGTCGGTCTCCTCGGCGATCTCGATGATGCGGTCGACGGAGCGGGCCGGGACGTCGCGCTTGAGGCGACACAGGACGTCCTGCACGCTCTGGTCGAGGACCTGGACGCCCGGCGTCGGGCGTCGCGCATCCTCGAGGGCGGGCAGTCCACCGCGGCGGAAGGCGCGGATCCACCCGCGCAGCGTCTCTGCGGCGAAGCGGACCTCTCGGCCATCGGGCAGCGTCCAGGCGCGGCTCGCGAGCTCCTTCAGCAGGGCGCCTCGCTGGCCGCGCGGCGGGTCCATCGCCAGGTAGGCGCTGATGATCTGGTAGCGCAGAAGCGCCATCTCGGAGGGGGGACGGGTCTGTGGCACGGAGCCTCCTGGGTGGAGGCGTAGGGTCGATCCTGCCGCTGACGGGATCGACGACACCGTCTGTGGGAAGGCGATCGAGCTGCGGCCCCGACAAGACCCGGCCGCAGCTCGCCGGCGCCACCGATCGACGGTGGTCAAGAAGGGAGCTGCGCTGGGGACTTCCGGGGCCACCTCCATCGAGCCACGACCAGGAGAGAGCGAACCGGGATATGCAGGGCAAGCGCGACGTTTTTCAGGATCCAGGCGACATCTCGGAGCCTGCAAGCGTGAGATGAGTCTCCTTCGGTCCTTCTTCGCCGCACTGCTCCCGGCGGGGGAATTCCCCCCGTCGGGAGCAGATCTTCCAGGGGTCGTGGCTCGACGTGTCGGATGATGTGGAGGCGGCTCTGCTGCAGCCAGTCGTCGGCGTGGGGCGCGAGATGGGCGCGCCAGCGCTGCACCGTGCGGCGGCTCGGGCGCTCGGAGTTGTCCCAAGGCCAGCTGATCCCGTGCAGGCCGACGTCGCCGAGGAGCCAGACGCCGAAGATGAGGACAACGACGTCCAGGCCGAAGGGGCTGCCGGGGATGTCGTAGACGGGGCGATCGTGGACGGTGCGGCCGGTGGCGACGTGCAGCCAGCGCTGCTTGAGGAGGAGGACGAGCTCGAGACGGTCGTCGAGGATCGTCAGGATCAGCTTGGGCGTCGTGCCGTGGGCGTGCCAGCCGGGGGCGGGACGGCTGCCGCGGTGGGGGACCGTGAGCATCGAGACGACGGGTAGCCTGTCCCGGCAAGGCGACCGGTAGCGGGCGTCGGGATCAGGTGGCTGACGGCGGGACGGAGGGGGCGCTCAGCGGTGGTGGGGGGTGGGGTGAGACACAGCAGCCGAAGCAAGGCGGCGACCGCGCTGCCGAGGTTGTGGCCGCGCTCGGCGGCGCCCTGCAGCAAGCGCGTGCTGGACGGTGCCGCGTGGCTCAGGCGGGTCATGCCGCTGGCCTGGCGCGCGGCCTTCTTCTCCGCGCGCAGCGCCGCTACGTGGTCGTCGTTCTCGATGACGAC
>CALATR010001057.1 GCA_937891875.1 uncultured Pseudomonadota bacterium
AAGCGAGCCCCAACAACCAGGAACCAACCACCAACCACGCGAGCGAAGCGAGCCCCAAAGCGAGCCCGACGGTCCCCACCCACCGCGAGGAGCCCGTCAGCCCGCCGCTGCCCTCCACGTTCCGCCTGCGCCGCCCGCTCCTCGTGCCCGCCCCCGCGATGCCGACCGAGGATCTCACCGGCGTGACCGTGCGGGTGCACGGCAACGGCGAGCTCGCCGATGCGCTGCTCAACGCGCTCAGCGACGCCGGGGCGACCGTGTCCGACGGCGCCGCGGACATCGTGGTCGACCTCGGCCAGGACGTGCTGTCCACCTTCGATCTCGCGAAGGAGCTCGACCGGGCCCACCCGCAGCGCTGGATCGCCATCACCCGCCTCGGTGGCTTCGATCGCGTCAGCGCCAGCGCCCAGGACGCCCTGGTCCACGGCAGCCACGCTGGCTTCGCCAAGGCCATCGGCCGCGAGTGGGAGGAGACCGCCGCCCGGGTGGTCGACTTCCCGCCGGATGCCGACGCCGAGTCCGTCATCAGCGGTATCGTCGACGAGTGCCGCACGCCGGACGGCGACACGGAGGTGTTCCGCAAGGGCCGCGTCCGCCGGGCCATCGCCTACCGCGTCGAGGACGCCCCCGAGGCCGGACGCCTGCCCGAGGGCTCGGTCGTGCTGGTCACCGGCGGCGGTCGCGGGATCTCAGCCCGGGTCGCCCACGAGCTCGCCCGGCGCAGCCCGATCACCCTCATCCTGGTCGGTCGCGGCCCCATCGCGTCCGAGCCCCTCGACCTCGACGCCGAGAAGGAGCGCATCCGCAACGCCCTCAAGGCGACCGGCGCCCGGGTCACCCCGGTGGAGATCGAGCGCCGCCTGAACCCCCTGCGCAAGTCCGAGGAGGTCCGCGCCAACGTCGCCTCCATGCAGTCCATGGGCGCGACGGTGGTCTACGAGCGCGCCGACACCGCCGACACCGCGTCCGTTCGCGGCCTCGTCGCCCGCGTCCTCGAGGAGCACGGCAGCATCGACTACTGCATCCACGGCGCGGGCGCCGAGGAGAGCCGGCTGGTCGCCGACAAGGACACCGCCGCGTTCCACCGGGTCTACGACGGCAAGGCCCTGGGCGGTCTGGCTCTCGCACAGAGCCTGCCCGCCGACTGCCTGCTGGTCACGATGGGCTCGGTCGCCGGCCGCTTCGGCAACGCCGGGCAGGTCGACTACAGCGCCGCCAACGACGGACTCGCCCGGATGGGCAGCGCCCGCGGCCGCTCGCTGCACATCGACTGGACCGCCTGGGACGACGTCGGCATGGCCGTGCGTGGCGGCATGAAGCACCTGCTCACCGACCGCGGCGTGGACCTGCTCCCCGCCGACGCCGGATCCGCGGTGCTGGTCGACCTGATGGCCCACGGCGCCACTGGCGAGCTCATCGTCGCAGGCGCGCTCGGCGACTTCCTGCCCGCCCCCAGCCACCCTCTGCTGGACAAGGCCGACCACGAGGGCGATCGACTGGTGGCCCGCCGCAGCATGGACCTCGACACCGACCCCTGGATCGAGGACCACAGCATCGACGGCACCCCGGTCCTGCCCGGCGTCATCGGCGTCGAGCTCATGACCGCCGCCGCCCTCATCGCGTCCCCGGGCCACGCCTACGCCGGCGCCCAGGACGTGCGGTTCAGCCAGCCCGCCAAGATCTACAACGGCCAGCCGCTGGAGATCGAGGTCACCGCCGAGCCCGACCAGGAGGGCCGCGTCGAGACCGTGCTGGTCACCGAGCGCACCCTGCGCACCGGCCGCACCCAGCGCACCGAGCACTTCAGCGCGCGGATCGTGGTCGGCCTGATGCCCGAGATCGAGGGCCTGCCGTCGGCGTTCCTGCCCGACGAGTCCCTCGACCAGGCCGCCGTCTACGACCGCTTCTTCCACGGCCCGCGCTTCCAGGTCATCCGCGAGGTGCAGGGGGTGTCCGCCGATGCACTGCTCGCCGAAGGTGCCGTTGATCCCTCGCTGATCGCCGACGGACTGCACACCTGCCCGCTGGTGCTGGAGGCCGCGTTCCAGGCCGCGGGTCTGCACCACATGCTGATCGCCGACGAGATGGCGCTGCCCAGCACCATCGACGAGGTCCAGCTGCTCGGCGAGCCCACCCCCGGCGAGCCCCTGACCCTGCTGGTCCGTCGCCGCGGCGAGGCCTACGACGTCGACGTGGACACGGCCATGGGCCCGATCCTGCGCCTGCGCGGCTTCACCATGGCCGTGCTCGGTCCGCTCCCGGATGACAAGCGCTTCCCCGCCCCCGAGTGGGAGCGCCCGACGGTGTTCCCCGAGTCCGGCAGCCCCGCGGGCAGCGGTGCGTCCGGTGCCATCGCCCGCGCCAGGATCGGCGAGGATCCGACCGCCTGGCTCACCCCGACCGAGCTCGCCGAGGTCAGCGCCCGAGGCACCGACCGCCGCATCGCCGACCGCATCGCCGGCCGAATCGCCGCCAAGCGCGCCCTGTGCCAGCTGACCGCCCTCGCCCCCCACGCGATCACGGTCCACAGCGCGCCCAGCGGCGAGCCCGTCGTCACCTGCGTCCCCGCCCGCGACGTGCGCGTCAGCATCACCCACCGCGATGGGGTCGCGGTGGCCCGCGCCACCCTGGGCCAGCGGGTCGGCATCGACCTGGAGCTGGTGGAGGAGCGGCCGGAGAGCTTCGTTCGAACCTGGTTCTCCGCCAGCGAGCAGGCCCTGCTCGACCACGATCCGGAGCGCCTCACCGTGGCCTGGAGCGCCAAGGAGGCGGTGCAGAAGGCACTCGGCAAGGGCATGGCCATCTCGCCGTCCGACATCGAGGTGATCGCCGTGCATCCGGATGGGCGGGTGGAGGTCGCACTTCGCGGACGCGCCGCGAGCGAGCTGGACGCCCTGGGTGGCGGCAGCCTGTCGCTCGTGTGGCGCGCCGAGGGCGATGAGCACGTGCTGGTCGAGGCGCGGCTGCAGGCCTGAACCGACCTCGTCGCTTGTCAGTCTCGCGCCCCGGGTGCGAGGATCCCCGCATGACCACCGTGCAGTCGCGTCCCCAGGATCCCCAGGCCGCCGAGCTGTCGTACCGCCTGGTACCCGTCGACACCGACGAGCAGCGTCGCCGGTGGCGCGCCGACTTCATCGGCGCCTACCAGACCGTGTTCCAACGGGCCCCCTACTTCGAGCGGTTCACCCCCGCCGAGGCCGCGGG
>CALATR010001058.1 GCA_937891875.1 uncultured Pseudomonadota bacterium
GAAGCGCACGCCGTCGAAGCGGGCGAGCCCGGCCGCGCTCCCGGTCCACAGCAGCCCGTCCCGATCCTGGACGATGGCGGTGGTGTGGTTGATGGGGAGGCCGTCGGCGACGGTGTAGTGGCGGGTGAGCAGGTCGCTCGCCGCGGCGGGGACGGACCCGGTGAGGATCGCGATCAGCGCGAGCAGGACCCGGCGCACGAGCAGGGCCACCTAGCCGCCCGCCTCGCCGCCCTTCAGGTGGCTGAACCACGAGAAGTACGTCGCCAGCTGGGCGCGCTGGTCGGGAGGCAGCCAGTCGAAGTCGACGCCGCGGTCGCTGACCTCCCAGAACTCGGGCTCTTCGATGGCGGCGAGCTCCTCCCGGATGGAGCGCAGGCGCTCGGGTGGCTCGTGGCGCATGTCCTCGAAGATCCGCCTGGCAAGGGCCTCTTCCCCGCGCATCAGGTAGAAGGTCGCCAGCTTGGTCTGGGCCTTGCGGACCCCGCGCAGGCTGGCCTCCTGGTGCTCGCCGCCGTCGGGCTCCCGGTCGAGCTCCAGGAAGCAGTCGAGCAGGCCGTCGTGGGTCCGGGCGCCCTTGTCGAAGGCCAGCTCCAGCAGGGCGCAGACGTCGTAGGCAGCCGTCTCGAGGATGAAGGGCAGCTGGCGCTTGAAGGCGAGCTGGCCGTAGAAGCGGGCCCGGTCGGCCATCTCCAGCACGAGGTCCTCGTAGGGGGTGCCGAGGAGGGCCTCGCCCAGGGTGCGGTACTCGTTGAACACGTTGTACGCGGTGCGGACGTCCCGGTCGTTGATGGCCTGGCGGAAGTAGGTGTGGATGAAGCGCAGGCACAGGCGGATCGCGTGCAGCTCGCCCGTGTCGATGGCCAGGATGGCCAGGCTGCGGGTGTGGATGGCGACGATGTGCGCGACGTCCTGCATGTCGTGGAGCGACTCGCCGAACACACCCTGGAACTGGCGCAGCACCTTCATCTCGACCCAGGTGCGCCGGTGGGTGACGCGGCGGGTGATGTCGGGGTGGAAGCTGACGAAGTCCTGGTCGTTGGCGAGGGACTCGGTCTCGTACCAGCGCTCGGGCATCTCGCTGCGGCTGGCGAGCGAGTGCTCGGCGACCTCGGACAGGGCGTTCAGGGTCGCGATCGCGATGGCCTTGTCCTTCTTGCCGATGCTGTTGAGCGCGACGTCCCCGAGCTGCTCGACCCCGTTGGTGAGCTCGCTGCGGCCGGAGGGCACGAGCGCATCGTCGCGGCTGCCCAGCGCAATCCCGTCCAGGGCCCGACGCTGGATGCGCAGGATGACGCTGCGGGGGGTGAGGAAGTCGAACACGTACAGGAAGTACGGCAGGATCGCGGTCATCGACAGGAGCATGGCGGACACGACCACCGTGACCATGAACGATGGGTAGACCGGCCCGTACAGGCTCATCGCCGTCGCCAGCACCAGGACCGAGGTGACCGCGAAGAAGGAGAGCACCGAGGCGTTGATGGGGTCGCGGATGAACAGCTCGGTGATCCGCGGGGTGTAGCGGTTGGCCGCGAGCTCCACGATGATCGCGACCACCGTGATCGCAATGCCGAGCACCGCGACCGTGACCTCGCCCAGGCCGGCGACCGTTCCCGCCGCGTCGGGATGACCGAACAGCGACAGGGGGTCTACCCCTCCCGTGCGCGTGCCGAAGTCGACGAACCAGAGCCCGGTGTAGATCGCGGCGCTCACGACCACGAGTCCCAGGGTGGACAGGACCGCGGCGAGGACGGGGCGCTGGTAGGGGCGAGGGCGGCTCACCGGCGCAGATTACAAGGTCCGCAGGTTCCGTGGAGGTCCGTGTGCGAGGTTGGCTGATTGCGGTGGTGCTGGTCGCAGGCTCGGCGCTCGCCGGTCCGAAGGTGGGGCCGGACGAGATCGCCCGGGTGCCCGAGGCGTGGCGCACCCAGTGGGAGCCGTACAAGGAGGTCGTCCTGACCGAGGCGTCGGAGGCGGCGCAGGCCAAGGTCGCGCTGGGTCAGGCGGAGTCGAACCTCTCCCAGGCCGAGCGCGAGCTGGCCGCCGCGGAGGACCGGGCCAAGCAGGCGGACAAGGCCATGAAGAGGGCGAAGAAGGCCAAGGATCCGGCGGCAGCCAAGGCAGCGGCCGACGAGCGCGCCCGTGCGGCCGAGGTCCGCGTCCAGGCCGACGCCAAGCGCGCCGAGGCCCAGTCCCAGCGTGACCTCGCCGAGGCGGAGCACGACCTGGCCGAGGCCGAGCACGATCTGGCCGTCGCGAAGCTGGAGCGCGTGAAGGCCCAGGCGGTCAGCGACGCCGGCGGCTGGGTGGACATGCCCCGCTTCGACACCGCACTGGACGAGGCGACCGCAAAGGTGAAGGAGGCGGAGAAGGA